>DATDBV010000146.1:0-24880 GCA_036524715.1 Nakamurella sp.
CGCGTAGTGCATGCGCGCCGAGGGCGCGACGTTGTTCTGCCGCAGATACTCCGTCATGTGCGCCATCAACAGCGCGCCGTCCAGGCCGCTCTTGTTCCCCAGCGGGCTCCCACCGTGACCGGCCGCGCCGAGGAAGGTGAAGGTGGCCGACGTCAACGTCGCCAACGGCACCCAGCTGGCGTCGGTGGTCGGCCCCGGATGCCAATCCAGAAACACGTCCAAGCCGTCGTAATAGCCGTCGCGAACGGCGTACGCCTTCCCGATCAGCTGCTCCTCACCGCTGGACCCGAAGTACTTCACCGTCGCATTCAGCCGGTGCCTTCGGAGCGCCTTCGCCGTGGCGATCGCCGCGCCCGCGGTGGCCGCACCCAAGGTGTTATGCGCGTCGCCGTGGCCGGGACCGTAGGTCGGGGCGTAGGGGTCGAGTTGTAGACGAGCGGGTCGTGTACGGACGATCCCTGCCGTTGCGAAAGCCCTGGCAACGCGTCGTACTCGCCGTTGAAACCCAGCACGGGACCGCCGGACCCCTGCTGGAAGGTGGCGATGAAAGCGGCCGGCAGCCCGGCCGTCCCCCACTCGATCTTGAACCCGTTCCGCGACAGTATGTTCGCGGCCGCGAGCGACGATTGCCACTCGCGAAGGGACAGCTCGGCGAACTGCCAGATCTGATCGCTCAGCCCGGTTACCGCGGCGGAGTTGTCGTTGATCCAGGCCAAGGCGGTGTCCTTGGCCGGTGATTTTCCCGCGACACCTCGGGGCGCCCGGTAGTTCCCGGCAACGTACCCCTTGGCCAGGTCGTATCCGGTGGTCGCCGCGTAGACCGGATCCGAGGTCGTGAGCCCCAGCACGCCGGCTCCGGCGGCCAATCCCACTCCTTGAAGGAGCCTACGCCGATTGACCTCGTGCGCGGCTACGGCTCGGATGCTCTCCAGATCCATTGCGACCTCCTCACTGAGGTTCGGCGCTCCGCTGCCGGGCGCGCCGACGTTTTCACTCGGTTGCGCCGAAGTCCGGCTCGTCCGCGTCCTCGACATCCCGGAACTGGGCGGCCAGTTCCGCGCGCGAGTTGATGTTCAGCTTCGCGTAGATGTGGGTCAGGTGGAACTGAACGGTCTTGATGCTGATGAACAATTCGGACGCCACCTGCCGATTGCCCATCCCCATCGCCACCAGTCGGGCCACCGCGGACTCCTGCGCCGTCAGCCGGCTGGGATCGAATGTGCTGCGCTTGGCCGGAGCCAGCCCGCAGGCGGCCAGCTCGCGATCGCACCGTTCCAGGTACGGGTTGGCCATCAACTTGCTGAACCGGTCCCGGGCCCCCTGCAATTGGTGGGCGGCTGCGCGGCGCTGCCCGGCCCGGCGGAGCACCTGCCCGTACGCGAACTCCAGCAGCGCCCGCTGGAAAGGCAATGGCAGTTGGCTGATCTCGTCCAATCCCCGGGCAAACGCCGCCTCGGCGGCGGTGATGTCACCACGCGCCGCCGCCAGCCGGCCGCGCACCCGCGCCAGCCTGGCCATCATCGACCGGCGACCTCGGCGATCGGCGGCGTCCTCGTGGACGGCGAGAAACTCCTCGGCCTCGTCCAGACGTCCAGCGCTGACCAGCGCATCGCCGTAGATGTCCTGCCAGGGCCAGAACCCCGACTCGTCGACGCCCTCGCGCCGGGGCAGGTCTACGATGGGTTCCAGTGCCCGCAGGACGGTCTCGTGATCGGCCCGGGCGAAGGCAAGATGCGCCTGGGCCAGACCCGCGGCCACCTGCATCAATTCGTAGTCGCCCGGGTGTGCCACAGCCAACTGGGCGTGCTCCTCCGCCGCGGTCCACGCTCCACGGGCCGCGGGGACCAGTATCGCGGCCAGATGCGCGAGCGGTCGGAGCCATTCGTGGCCCGACTCCTGCAGCAACGACACCGCCCGTGACGCCGGCGCGGTGGCCTCGTCCCACGCGCCGAGGGCGAAATCGGCGTGCGCCAACCAGACATACGACCAGACGGCGATCCGTACGGTTCCGGATCTGAACGAGTCCGCGGCGGTCGGCCCGAGGATTGCGCGCGCGCCGACGACCTGGTCATCGACCAGCCGCAGCCAGCCGGTGGCCATCCTGACCCGCTCATCCTGCGGCGGGTACCGCAACTGGCCCAGCTCGGCCAGCACCGATTCGTACGAGCGCAACCCGTCCGCGAGATCGCCCTCCAGGCCCAGCCCCAGCCCCAACAGCGCCTCCGCCTCGACGCGCACCGGGTCCTCGCGCGAGGACAGCTCGATCGCCAGCCGGGACCACCTGGCCACCTCGGACCCCTGCAGCCGGCCCACCGAGTGCAGGGCCAGGCGCTGGCAGACCACCGCGGCCACGCCCGGATCGCCGTGCGGGTCGGCGCTGTCCCAGGCGGCCCGGAGCAATTTGTCCGCCTCACCCAGCCGGCCGCGCAACACGGCCAGGTAGCCCATGGTGGCCAGGCTCATGGCGTTCGGCTGGAATCCGACGACCTCCTCCGCGAAGATCTCCGCCTGGTGCAGGTCTCCCGCCCCGATCATGGCGTCAACGGCCTTGAGCAGCAGTTGCTCGCGCTCCTCGCGGCCGCCACTGAGCCGGGCCGCCTCCAGAAACGCCGACGCCGCGGTGGCCCATGCGCCCACGGCCGCCTGGCTGCGGGCGAAATCCGACAATTCGGCCACCAGTTCGGGATCCGGCCGGGTGGCCGCCATCACCCGATGACGAAGGGCCGCCGCCTCGTCGTCCACCAGGCGGGCGGCGGCCAGGTGCAGCAGGACCAGGCGGGCCGGACCCAGTTGGCCGTAGATCGCGGCCCGTACCAACGGATGGACGAAGGTGACCGCTGTCGGCCCCGCCTCGTCGTCGGCGAGCCGCAGCAGGTTGAGCTCGACGGCCTCGTCGAGCGCCGGAATGACGTCCTCGACGCCCGCCAAGTCGGCGAGATCGGAAATCGTGGCGTGCGCGCCCAGCACCGCCGACGATTCGACCAGACGGCGGGCCTCCGCCGAGCATGCCTCGATTCGCCGAAGGACCTGCGCGGCGAAGGTTCGAGGAGCGGGCAGCATCGGCTCCCAGCTCTTCCATCGATCCTTGGGCACCTCCGACAGGAGCGCGGTGATGTACAGCGGGTTCCCGTGGGTGTGCTCGTACAGCCGGTGGGCGGCCCGGCTGGAGATGGCGGGCACTCCGAACAGCGCGGCCAGGGTCGGAATGTCGGAAGCCGCCAGCGGCGCCAGCTCGACCGTGCTGCCGGTGCGGCCACCGGCCAGCCGGCGCAGGCCTTCCGGAAGTCGTTGCGCATCCTCGGTTCTCTGCACCAGCAGGGTCAGGACGCGCGCTTCGACCAGTCGCCGCGTCACGAACAGCAACGTGCGCAGGGAGTCGAGGTCCGCCCAGTGCGCGTCATCGACGACCACGACCACCGGTGCGGTGGTCTCCAGATCCTCGATCGCCTGCAGGACCCGCTGGCCGACCCCGACCGGTTCCTCCGCCGGCAGGGACTGCTCACGATCGGCGAACAGCCGGGCTCGGCTGATCTTGGTCGACCGCATCAACTGATCGATGACACCGAACGCGACGAACGCCTCCCACCGCTCACCGGTCGCCCTCAGCACGGTCAGGTCGGACCTGCCGACCAGCAGGTGGTCGATGATCGCCGATTTGCCGATCCCGGCCGGTCCCTCGATGAGCACCACCCGGGACGAGCCCGCGCGCACCGCGGCCAGCTCGATCTCGAGAACCTCCAGCTCAGCGGTCCGCCCGACGAACGAGTCCGGTTGGCTGAGAACCTGCATGTCACTCCTAGATCCATGGCGTCGGCGCGCACGATCCAACAGTCGATGCCGAGACGACGGTCGGGGCGATCCCCCCGGGGGGCCGCCGGGTCGCACAAGTCCGAGCACCTTGCCTGCCCGCCGGGGTGGCCGGCTGGTCGGCGATCGGCCGACCCGGACCCGCGGATGGTGGCTTCCATCAGCTCCCCGTCGACTCTAGTCCTGCCACCTCACCGCACCGTCGGCGACCGACCCGTTGAGTTCCGGCGATCGAGCCACTGGATCGATCGGACCTCGTCGACGGGGACGGGCACGGAAGCCGGCCCGGCCGACCGTCGGGGTCCCCGACGGTCGGCCGGCTGCGCTCGAAGCTCGCTGCGCTCCTCACCGCCGGCGACCAGCGTCTGACAGTGCTCGCACGGGCGCTCGAATTCCCTGGACAGGCCGGCGGCGGCCACGGACAACGCCGGCCGAACGCAGTCCAACGCGCTCACCGCATCGCCGACGTCCACCTCCAGCGCCGCGACGATTCGACCGCCGGCGCCGAAGATCGGAGCGGCGATCGCCGTGCTGTCCGAACGCAACTCACGGTCGGCCACCGCGAATCCGTTCACCCGCGCCTTCTTGAGCACCCACCGGAGCTGATCGGGATCGACGATGGTCCGTGGCGTGAATGCGGTCAGCCGACGGTTCAGGATCTGGCGGAGCTCGCGATCCGGGGTGAAGGCCAGCAGCACCTTTCCGCCGGCGGTGGCATGCACCGGCATGGTCGCCGCGGGTGAGAACTGGCTGACTGCGCAGCCCCGACGCTTCTCGATGTAGCTGACCGCACCGACTTCCGGGATGCCCAGCCGGACGTCCGCATTGACCGCCCGATGCAGGTCCTCCAGCCAGGGCGCCGCCCGATCACGCAGATTCCTGGTCAGGCAGCAGGTGCTGGCCAGCAACGACTTCAGCGCCAGGCCGGGTCGATAGGTCCGGCCGTCGCAGTCCTTCTCCAGGACCAGCCAGTCGGACAGGTCGTTGACCATCCGGTGGGTCGTCGAGATCGGCAATCCCGACAGGCTGGCGATTTCCGACAGACTGTGGGACCCACCCTGCCGAAAGGTCATCAGTATGGCGCTGAACTTGCTGACCACCGATCGGCCGGGCTGGCTCGAGTTTCCTGCCATCACATACCTTTCCACCCCGCCGGCAGCGACACACTCACCGAATCCACAGGCAGTCAGTCCGGCGGCCGGGCGAGCAGGATCGAGCAATGGGGTTGCTGCCGGATGACGTGGTCGGCCACCGCCGACCCCCGATAATGTTGGTAACCGAGCACGATGAGGTCGACCTGCAGTTCCCGCGCCCGCTGAACGATGACCTCGGCGGCATCGTGTTCGGTGGCGTTCACCAGCTCACCGTGGACCGGGATCCCGGCCTGAGCCATCTCGTCGACGGCACGCTGGACAATCTCGCGCTCGTGCACATCGACGTCGTCCTCACCGGGGAGCACGCCGAGCCCGGATCCGGCGTTGATGTCAGAAGCGACGACATGGCCGCGAGCGACATGCAACAGATAGACGGTCCCGCCGGACATCTTGGCGAACTGAATCGCCCGACGCATCGAGTTGTCGGGGCTGTCCAGGGCCGTGTCGATGGCAATGAGCATCCGGTCGTACATCGTCAAACTCTCCTGTCACGCGTGGAAGTTCTCACTTCGACCGAGCGATTCTGGCCTCAGGACGTGGCTGCCGTCGTCGACGGCTCGATCGGCGTGGAATGGATCTCCATCGGCCGGTTCGGGCGTTGGACCAGCAGCGTGATCAACGCGCCGACCAGACCGATCCCGGCCAGGACGAAGAAGATGGAGTTCACCGCCAGCCCGGCCGCCAGCAGGAAGCCGCCGAGCAGCGGACCGGCGACGCCGCCGAGCCGCCCGAAGCCTGCGCACCAGGCCACCCCGGCGCCGCGCATCGGGGTCGGGTAATACCCGGCGGTGAACCCGTAGATGAGGATCTGGGTTCCGCTCGTGCCCAGACCGACGATGCCCACGAACAGCAGCAGCAGGGCGACCGGCAGGCTGAACGTCATCAGGAGCATGGCCCCGGCACCGATGAGGAAGCTGGCCACCACGACAGGCTTGGGCCCGAATCGGTCCGCCACCCGTGATCCGATCAGCGCGCCGACGATGGCCCCGCCGTTGAGCACCAGCAGGAACGACAGCGATCCCTTGGCATTGAAACCGGCTCCCTCCATGAGCACCGGCAGCCAGGTGTTCAGCACATAGACCAGCATCAGCGCGGAGGCGCTCATGAAGCCGAGGAGGACCGTCGGGAACCAAAAGCCGCGGCTGAACAGTCCGGCAAAACCGACCTTCTCGCGCTTGGCCGCCTCTTGAGCCGCGGTCGGCGCTTCCGGCAGCGGCACGCCGGTCCGCTCCGAGAGCGCGCGCGCCTGATCGATCTTGCCGCGCGAGACCAGCCAGGCCACCGACTCCGGCATCCGGAAGATGGCCAGCGGCAGCAGAACGAGCAGGGGCGACGCCCCGATCATGAACATGCCGCGCCAGCCGATGGAGTCCAGCAGCAGGATCGCCAGCAGGGCCGACATCAGGCTGCCGATCGGGACCCCGGAGTAGGTGATCGCGTTGCAGAGATTCTTCTTGCCGGCCGGCGCGATCTCGGCGACCAGGGCCCCGGTGGTCGCCACCAGCGCACCGACACCCAGGCCGGTGACGAACCGCATGATGCCGAAGGTCGTCGCGGTCGACGTCAGCGCGGTGATCAGCATGCCGACGGAGAACCAGGCGTAGGCGGTCAACATCACCTTGCGCCGGCCGACGATGTCGCCGACCGATCCCGCCAGGAGAGCCCCGACCAGGGTTCCGATCAGCGCATAGCTGCCCAGGGTGCCGGCCAACGCGGGAGTGACCTCACCGATCTGGCTCGGGTCCTTCAGGAAGGTCGACACGACCGCGCCGTAGACGACCAGGTCGTACCCGTCGAAGATCAGACCGATGGTCGAGATGGTCACCACCCAGACGACCGTTCGGCTCCGTTTGGCGTTCAGTTCGTCCTCGACGGACCTCTGCGTTGTGGTCATCGCGCCTCTCCCTTGACTGGTGGCGGGGCAGGTCGGCCGCCGACCGAACACCTCGGACGGCGGTCGATCGCTGTTCGAGGGTGGAGTCGAATGCCGTATCCAGGTATGTCGGGTCCGACGCGGCGGTGTGGTCGGGTCCGCCCGAACAATGGGGACTGACTCGGTTTCGCGCAAGACGTCTTTCCGCCGAACGGAACGGTCCTCTTTCGACCCGCCCGCAATCTTCGCCACGTCGACCGGAGGTGCGCACCTTTCCGTTGGACGGAACGACGACTTGATCACGCCAACCGGTTGCCTGCATCGTCGGCCCGGGGCCGATGTGCCCGACCGCGCCGCCCGATGGAGAACCGACCGCCGGGCCGCCGTCCGCAAGAGGCATGCCACGACGAAGGGATTGAGACAGATGGCCGATCGAACGTACGCGATCACCGAGATCGTCGGAACGTCGACGACAGACGTCAACACCGCGATCCGCAATGGTGTGGCCCGGGCCAACCAGACCCTGCGTCACCTGGACTGGTTCGAGCTGGTGAACGTGCGCGGTGCGATCTACGACGGCGAGGTGAATCACTACCAGGTCACCATCAAAGTCGGGTACCGACTCGAGGATCCCGAAAGCTAGCCACCACCAACGATCTCCGGCGGTCACCGACATGACGACATCTCTCACCAAGCAGTTTCGAGTGTTCCGCGGTCCTTCGGCCGTCGTCACGGCGATGGGCCCCAACGTCCTCGCCCTGGCCGGCTTCGACGGGGTGCACACCGGGCATCAGGCCCTTCTTCGTCGGGCTGCGGAAGAGGCCGCCGAACGTGGGCTTCCGGTCGGCGCCGCCACTTTCGACGACCGGAAGCGCACCCGGCGCGGTGGTCACAAGGACCTCCCGGCGTTGAGCAGCCTGAGTGACCGTCTCCGGCTGATGCGCGACGCCGGCATGGACTTCGTGGTGCTGTTCCCCGGCAATCCGGCCACGTTGGGTATCCCGGAGGAAGTGTTCACCCATCGGATTCTGCTCGGCGTCATGAAGACCCAGTTGGTCGTCCTGCGCGGACGCGACGGGAGTTCGGGTTCGGGAAGCACCGCAACCGAACCCGACATCGAGGCGATCGCCGTCTCCAGGGTCGGCCCGAGTTGCTGGGTGTCCACCACCCGAGTCCGGGAACGTCTGGGTGTGGGTGATGTCGAGGCCGTCAACGAGCTCCTGGGTCGGCCCTACGCGCTCACCGCAACCGTCCGGGACGCTGCCGGCGGATGGACGATCGCGTCGGTGCCCTTATCGCGCGTGATCCCGGCACCCGGCCACTACCGCGTCGCCCTGGAGTTCGCGTCCGGTTCAGAACGAGCACTGGTCGAATCGATGGCCACCATCTTTCCGGCCGGGTCCGACCCGCCCGGCCGGGTGCACCTCGCCATCGACCGCCCGGTCGATCATGGCCGGCTGCGGGTCGGCTTCCTCGCCCGATGCACAGCGGCCGAGGTCACCGAACCGGCGAAGCGCAGATCCGAGTCGGTCGTGACCGCGTCGCCCCGGTATGAAGTGCGCTGAGCAGGGCCCGAGCAGTGTCGTCGCGCGGGTGGTCGCCATCCTGTCGTCATTCGCGCACGAGAAGGCCGATCTGGGGATCTCGGAGATCAGTCGCGAGACCGGGTTGGCGTTGTCGACGACGCATCGCCTCGTCATCGAGTTGACCCGGTGCGGGGCCCTGGACAAGAACCTCCACCACCGGTATACGGTCGGCCCGAAGGTCGCCGACCTGGCGTACGCGATCCGTCGACGTTCGGGCCGGACCGGACCGACGGCACAGGAACATGATCGGCCCGCGGTTGACTGAACACCGCGTCCGGACATCGCCACCCACCGCCTCGACCGCGTCGCCGACCCCTGCCACCCCGGGCCCCGGCGCAGGATCGATAACCTCGACCGGTGGCCCGCCGATCCCGCAAGCGCGACTACGGCGCCGAGCACATCCCGCTCGACGTCGATGCGATGACCCGCGGCTGGGCGCGCAGGCAGACCGGGGCGGGCGGACGAGAGTGGATGGTGCGCGCCGTCACCGGCAGCGACAAGCCGTACCGCTGCCCGGGGTGCCAGCAGCAGATCGAACCCGGCGCCGGGCATCTGGTGGTCTGGCCCGCCGACCACTTGTTCGGCGACGAGGCCGGGCTGGACGACCGGCGGCACTGGCACACGTCGTGCTGGCGAGCTCGGCGCTGAGCCGGCCGCCGTCGGGAGGGCATCACCCGTCGGGGTCGAAGATCTCCTCGATCGACCGACCGACCGACCGACCGACCGAACAGCCTGGCCGTGCGGGCGGGGGTTCGGCGTGGCCAACCGAGCCCGGCGGGTTGCGCTGATCCAAGACCCACGGAACCGGACAAAACGGCGCCAGGAGTGGGTTTTCGATCAGCGCAAAGTCAGGGCGCACTCGTCCAAAGTAGGCGTTTGGCGTATTTCGGGCATCGGGAGGCTCGACTGATCGGCGCGGCACCCGATCGCCGTCCGCCGAACCGGGAGTTCCGGGTTCGACTGATCCGCGCCGGCGCCCTTCGATCCGCGCGAGGAGCAGGTCAGTGCCGGTCGTCCGGCCGGACCACCACGACCGGGCTGGCGGCGTGCACGATCAGGTACTGGCTGGTCGACCCGAGCAGCGCGCCGGCGAAGCGGTTGCGTCCGCGGCTACCGACCACCACCAGCTGCGCCTTCTTGCTGAGCCGTTCCAGACCGTCGGCGGCGTGCTCGGTGAGCAGCGTGCTCTCGACCGGCACATCCGGGTAGCGCTCGCGCCACCCGGCCAACCGTTCGGCGAGCACGACCCGCTCGACCTCTGCCAGATCGTCCAGGGTCACCCGGTCGACGGTCGCCTGCGCGGCCTCCGGGTCGAACGCCCGGTCGGCGTCCCACGCGTGCACCGCGAGCAGGGAGGTTCCGTGCACGGACGCCGCCTCGAACGCGAAGCCGAGCGCCTTCTCGCTGACCGGCGAGCCGTCGATGCCGACCACGACCGGCCCGCACGGCTCGACCAGGTCGATGCCCGGACGCACGACGACGACCGGGAGCTGGGCCCGTGACGCCACGCCGAAGGCCACCGAGCCGAGCGCGACGTGGCTGAGCCGACCCGCGCCGCGGGTCGCCACCACCAGCATCAGGGCATGCGCGGACTCCCGCAGCAGCAGCGGGATCGACTCCTCGTAGGCGACGATCCCGGTCACCTTCAGCCCCGGGTGCGCCTCGATCAGCTCGGCCTGGACCTGCCGCTGCAGCTCCTTGAGTGCGTCCTGGTGGGCCAGGCCGGGCACGACGTCGGCGACCCCGGTGCCGATCCGCGTGGGGTAGGCGGACACCAGGTGCAGGGCCGCATGCCGTTGGGCCGCTTCCTTGGCCGCCCACTGCGCGGCCGCGCGGGCGCCCTCGGACTCGTCGATGCCGACGACAATCAAGTTGGTGAACCGTTCGTGGACGTCGATGTCGTTCATGGTCATCTCCTTGGGGACTGTCTCCACCATCACCCGCCGGGCGCGGACCGGGCCAGGGTCCAAGGTCCCGCGCCATCGCAGGATGAGCGCCCGGAATCAGCCGCGGTCGGCCATCCGGAGCCGCAGCCCGCTGGCCCGGGCGGCGGGACGGCCGATGGCGGCGCGCAACTCGGCCTCGGTGCCGATCAACTGCACCCGGGTCTGCGCCCGGGTGAGCGCGGTGTACAGCAGTTCCCGGGTGCACAGCGGTGAGTCCTCCTCCGGCAGCACGACTGTCACCCGGTCGAACTGGCTGCCCTGGCTGCGGTGGACCGTCATGGCGTGCACGGTCTGCACATCGGCGAGCCGGCCGGGGGCGTAGTCCACGATCCGGCCCTGCTGGCTGAACGCCACCCGCAGCCGATCGCCGGCGAGCACCGCGACACCGACGTCGCCGTTGAACAGCCGCAACGTGTAGTCGTTCGCGGTGACCAGCACCGGCCGGCCCGGGTACCACAGGCGATGCAGCGGCAGCAATTCGTCGGCGGCCAACCAGTTCTCGATGCGGCGGGTCCAGTCCGCAACGCCCCGCGGACCGGATCGGTGCGCGCACAGCACCCGGTGGTCGTCCAGCCGCCGCAGAGCCTCGTCGGCGTCGCCCGCACCGGCGGCGGCCCGCACCGCCGCGACCGTGCCGACCACCTCCGATCGGACCGCGGCCTCCACGAGAGGGCCTGCGCCCGAGGCGTCCTCGGGCGTGATCAGGGTCACCTGCGCCCCCGGCCGGGCGAGCACGGTCAGCGCCGTGTCGGCATCGCCGGATCGCACCGCCGCCGCGAGATCGGCGATGTCGCCACCGAACCGCCAGGTCCGGTCCAGCAACGCCACACCCGACCCGTCCGGTTCCGCGACCGACGACATCCCGGTGAGCCCGGCGACCAGGTCGGCCAGCACCGCACCGGCCTCCACCGAGGCCAGCTGGTCGGGGTCGCCGACCAGGATCAGTCGGGCGTCCGGCCGGACGGCCTCCAGCAGCCGGGCCATCATCGTCAGCGACACCATGGACGTCTCGTCAACCACGACCACGTCGAACGGCAGCCGGTTGTCCCGGTCATGCCGGAACCGCTGGCGCCGCCCGGGCAGCCAGCCGAGCAGCCGATGCAGGGTGGACGCGGTCAGGGTGGGCAGGTCGTGCCGGTCCGACGGGTCCAGTTCCAGCGCCTGCGCCTGCACCGCGGCCTGCAGCCGGGCCGCGGCCTTGCCGGTGGGCGCGGCCATCGCGACCCGCGGCGGCACCCCCGGCTGCCCCATCAGCAACGCCAGGATCCGGGCCACGGTGGTGGTCTTGCCGGTGCCGGGGCCGCCGCCGATGAGGGTGGTCCAGCCGGTGGCGGCCGATTCCGCGGCTCGTCGCTGGCCCGGCTCGCCCCCCGCGAACAGGCGTTCGAGGCCGGCCGCGAGCGCGGCGTGGTCGACCGCGGGTGGCGGCTGCGCGCGCCGGTCCAGCAGGTCGTCGCGCACCTGCTGCTCCTGCGTGCGGTACCGGTCCAGGTACAGCAGGTCGAACTCCCACTCCAGCGGACGACCCGGGCCGACCAGCGCGCTGGCCCGGACCGCGTCGCGCCAGCCCGACACCTGCGGCCAGGTGCCGTCCGGGTCGGCGAGCAGCAGGGTGGCCCGAGCCTGGTCAAGGTCGATGCATACGGACCCGCTGCGCACCCCGCGAACGGCCATCGCGACGGCGAGCCGGACGGTGTCGTCGGTCTCCCCCGCCAGCTGCGCCAGCCGGGTCGCCACGTGCACGTCAGCGGCGGTCAGCACATCGGCAGCGTTCGCCGCGCGCAACAACCCGGTCGCGCCCAGCGCGAGCCGCCGGTCGTAGGGATCCTGGGGGCGCTCGAATACCTCGGTCACGGCCGCCGCCGGTCGATCGGGTCGGTGCCGTCGAGCAGATCGGCGCCGTCGATCGGGTCGGCGCCGTCGAGCAGATCGGCGCCGTCGATCGGGTCGGTGCCGTCGAGCAGGTCGGACAGGCCGGTGATCAGCTCGACCGGTGGGGCCCAGCCGAACACCCCGCAGGGTCGGCCGTCCACGGCCGGGGTGTCCGGTCCGGCCATTCCGCGGACGAAGAGGTAGAGCACGCCGGCGATGTGGCGCGCCGGGTGGTAACCGGGCTGCCGCCAGCGCAGGAACCGGTGCAGCGCCACGGTGTAGAGCATGGCCTGCAGCGGGTAGTCCGACCCCGCCATCACCGCCTCCAGCGCCTCGGGGCGGTAGTCCCAGAGCGACAGGGGCGCACCCGTGTCGAAGTCGCCCAGCCAGTTCGTCTTGTAGTCGGCGACCAGATAGCGCTCACCGGGCAGGCGCAGCACGGCGTCCAGGCTGCCGGTCAGGTAGCCGCGAAGCGACAGCCCGGCGAACGCCGGCGACGCGAGTCGCTCGGCGTAGCCGGCGAGCGGATCGTCCGGCGGCAGGCCGCGCCGGATCACCGGCGCGAGCCGGTCGAGGGTGAGGTCCGAACCACCCCGATCGCCGCCGGCCAACGGCAACTCGAAATCCAGCTCGGTCAACCGGTCCCGGGTGCCCAGGTCGGTCAGCGCCAGGCCGTCGGCGAGCGGGCCGAGCGGCGTGCGCAGCACCGGCACCAGCGCGGCGGCCAGCGGTCCCGGGTCGAGCGGGAAGCCGACCCGGGCGAGCTGCTCGGCGCACCGCACCCGGACCTCGGCGGGCAGGTCGACGGCCTGCGGGTCGGTGGTCTCGAACACGGCGTGCACCAGCGTGCCGAACGTCGCCCCCACCGGCAGGTCCGCCATCGGGGACGGCACCGACCGCAACCGCGCCGCGGACCCGTCCTCGATCGGGACCGGCAGGGGCGCGGCGACCTCCTCGTCGTCGCGCTGGGTGAACTCGGGTTCGCTGGCCACCCCCGGGTCGCCGATCGGCGCGGCGAACTCGACCGCCGCCGCCCCCGGGCCGAGCAGCAGGCCCGATGAGCCGGCGGCGGCGAGCGAGCTGTAGGACACCCGGCGCCACCGCTGCTCCAGGTCGCGGTCCAGCACCGCGACCGCCAGGTCGGTGTGATCGACGGCGGGCGCCGGCCGGGGACGGGGGGCCGTGATCCCCACCGGCTCGAGCACCAGCGCCCCCCGCTGCTGCCACCCGGTCAGCCGGGTCGCGGCCACCTCGTCACTGGGCAGCCGGACCACATCAGGTACGCCGCCGTCGAAATCGCGCTCGCCGAACAGCACGCGGTGCAAGCCGGACGCGACCGTATTCTTCGTCGGCGCCCACCAGGTGACGACCTGGGACTGCGCGCGGGTCAAACCGACGTACAGGTGCCGCAGCGCCTCCCCCGCCTCCTCGGCCAGCGCCTGGTCCCGGCGGCGACCGCGGCCCGGCGTGTCCGGGCCGCCGATGTCCAGGATCCGCCGACCATCGTGATGCAGCAGCAGGACGTCCGGCTTGTCGTCCACCCATCGGTCGAACGCGAACGGCAGGTACACGACCGGGTACTGCAGGCCCTTGCTGGCGTGCAGCGTGACCACCTGGGTGGCCGCCGCGTCGGTCTCCAGCCGGCGCACCCGGTCGCTGGTGACGTCCACCCGGTCGTCGGCCCGGCGGCGTCGGAGCCATTCGACCAGGGCGGCCACGCCCAGGCCCTCCTCAAGCGCCGCGGACTGCAGGAGCTGCCCGATGTGCCGCAGGTCGGTCAGCAGCCGCTCGCCCCCGACGACGCCCAGAACTCGCGCCGGCAAACCGGTCTCGACGCTCACCACCTCCAGCAGGGCAGCAACCCCGCGCGCGGCGAGCACCCCGGCCCAGCCGCTGGTCAGCACGCTGAGCTCGTCCGTCGTCGCCTCGCCGCCGGCGGCCAGGTCGGCGGCGGACCGGCCGACGAACGCGGTCAGCGCGGCGGCCCGGACCCGGGGCGCCCGGTGCGGCTGCTCCAGCGCCTCGAGCAGGGTGACCCAATGATCGGCGGCGTCGGTCTGGAACACGCTCGAGCTGCCGGCGACGACGGCCGGAATCTCCGCGGCGAGCAGGGCCGCCTGCACGAGGCGGGCCTGCCGGTGGGTGCCGACGATGACCGCGACGTGCCCGGCCCGCACCGTCCGATCGTCGAATCTCGCCCCCGAATCGAGCAGTTCGGCCAGGTCGGAGGCGAGGTCGCGGGCGACCATGTGGCGGGCCCGGTCGATCGGGATCGTCGCGGCCGCACCGAGTCCGACATCATCACGGCGAATCACCCGCAGCCGCAGCGGTGCCGCGGACGGCGCGCCCAGCAGCCGGCTTCCGGGCAGCGCGGAGACAACCGGCCGGACCCGGATCTCCGGGCTGCCCAGGGCCAGGTCGTGCAGCAGGACCTGCAGGGCGGCCACCAGCGGCGGGTCGGTGCGCCAGTTGCTGGCCAGGGTGGCCCGGGCCCGGCCGGTGGTCCGGGCCGCGGTCAGGTAGGTCTGCACATCACCGCCGCGGAAAGCGTAGATCGATTGCTTGGGGTCGCCGATCAGGATCATGGTCGCGTGCCCGGTAAAGGCGCGGTCCAGGATCTGCCACTGCACCGGGTCGGTGTCCTGGAACTCGTCGACGAGCACGCACGACCACCGGCGTCGCATCCGGGTCCGGGCCGGCGCGTCGTCCGGCTCCAGGGCGGCGGCCAGCCGGACCAGCAGGTCGTCGTAGCCGAGGATGCGTCGTTGCCGCTTGCGTTCCTCGACCTCCCGGCGCACTCGCTCACCGAACCGCACCCGCCAGTTGGCCCGGCTCCGCGAGTCGGCGTCCAGCGGCTGCAGCTCGGCCTGGGGATCGTCGATCACCCTACGCGCCAGGGCCAGTGCGGTGTCCCGGGTGAACACCGGCTCCACCTCGAGCCGGGCGAATGCGCCGACGTACAGGTCGTCGACCACCTGCACGACCAGGTCGTCCAGGGTCTCCACCAGCTCCACGTCCGGGTCGGCGTCTCCGGCCACCCCAAGCCCGGTGAGCACGAACTGGCAGAACTGGTGGGTCGTCAGGATCGTCGACGCGTCGTAGCCCGCCAGTGCCCCACGGAGCCGTTCCCGCCGCGCCCGGACCAGCTCGTCGTCGCCGTCGGCCAACAGCGCGTGCACCGGATCGGCGCCGGTCCGGGCGCCGGCCGGATCGGCCAGCGATCGCTCGGCGCGCACCAGGTGCCCGCGGACGCGTTCGCGCAGCTCCTGGCTGGCGGTCCGGCCGAAGGTGATGACCAGCAACTGATCGGGCCGGGCCACCCCTTCCGCGACGTACCGGGTGACGAGATCGCCGATGGCGTGCGTCTTCCCGGTGCCGGCGCTGGCCTCCAGCAGGGTGCTGCCGGTGGGCAGCGGGCCGCCGGCGTCGAACGGCGCGATCGGATCGGCCGGGCGCTCGCTCATAGCGGCCCTCGCTGCTCGTGCTGCTGCAGCGGCAACCACAGCCGCGCGGTGAGGTCGACGAACCCGGGGGAACGGTTCTCGTCCATCAATACATGGAACGACGCGTCCCGACCCCACACCCGAACGTTGGCCGGGTCCTGCCTCTCGCCGGGGAACTTCGCCGTGCCGACCCAGGTCTCGGCCGCCCAGGACATCGCCTTTTCCGGGTCGATACCGCGGCCGCGGGCATCGGCGTACTTCTCGCCCGTCTTGAGCGGCAGCGGCAGCGGTGCCGCCAGGCCCTGCTCGTACACGGCGACCAGGTCGGCGAGCAGGTCGCGGGCCCGATCGCCGGACAGGGGCGGCAGGGTGGCGCACTGGGGCCGTCCTCGATCGCCGCGGCCGACGGTCGCCGCGGTCCAGCCGACCGCCGGGTCGGTGCCGGTCAACGCCAGCAAGCCCAGCCACGACCGCAGTCTCGCCCGGGCGCCCAGCCTGCTGTAGGACACCACGACCAGCGTGCTGCCGTGCACTCCGCCGACCGTGCCGCGCAGCCGCCGGCCGCCGGGCAGCGCCACCGACACCTCCACCGTGCGGCGGCGCGCCGACCGCAGCGACACAGTGCGGTCCACCAGTGGCCGCACCTCGTCCAACACCGCGTCCAGGGCCCGGCCGCCGAGCCGCGCGGGCGGGAGCAGCCCGCGACGCCACTCTGCGTGCCGGCATTCCTCCTCCGGCACGTCGGCCAGCCGGTCCTGCAGGATCCGGTCGCCGATCTTGTACAGCTGCAGGGCGTCCAGCTCCACCGGCAGGTCGTCGGGCGGGTCGTCCTGTTCGAACGGCACCGCGACCTCGAGCCGCCGGCGCAGGAACCCCTTGGCTGGGTGGGTCAGCAGGTCCGCCACCGCGTCGAGCTCGACATCGGGGGGCGGGTCGGCGATCGGGAGCGGCTCGGGCGAAAGGAGTGTCGCGGGCCGGCGCGGGCCGGACAGCGCCACCGCACCGCCGAGCGCGACCGGGTCGAAGGTGAAGGGTCCGGACCGGCCGAGGGCGCCGGCGCTGACCGTCCGGGAGTCGAAGGGCTGCAACGGGTGCCGGATGATTACGGCGTCGCTGAGCACACCGCCGCCGGGGGCGGTGGCGGTGTCGTCCAGCGCGTCCAGCAGCTCACCGACGGGCACCGCGGGAGGGCGGTGCGCGCCGGTGCGTTCGTCCGCCCCGGAGTAGGTGATGACGAGCCTGTCGGTGGCCGCGACTATCGCGTCGAGCAGCAACTGCCGGTCCTCGGACCGCGGATCCCTTTCCCCGCAGGCCGGTTCACGGATCAGCAGGTCGTCGCCGTCCTCCCGGACGGCCCGCGGGAACACCCCGTCGTCCAGCCCGAGCAGGCAGATCACCCGGTGCGGCACCGACCGCATCGGCATCATGGTGCACACGGTCAACGTGCCGGTCCGGAAGTTCGCCCGGGTGGGCCGTCCGGCCAGGGCCCCGGCCAGCAGCGCCCGGATGTCGCCCAGATCCAGCCGCACGTCGGTGGAGCCGGCGGCGGCCGCGTGCCGCTGCACCGCCGCGAGCTCGGCGCGCAGTTCGGCCAGCTGCCAGGACGCGCGGGGTGGCACCGAGGTCAGGCTCTGCACCCCGGCGAGCAGCTCGACACACCACTGCGCGACGGTATGGCGGTCGGCCAGGGTGTCGGTCGCGGCGCCCAGGCGGGCGATCAGCTCGGCCAATCGGCCGGCGAGATCGACGTCGGCGCTGCCGATCTCGTCCAGCGGCAGGGCGGTGTCGAGCCGGTTGCCGGGTTCGTCGGACATGCACACCCCCAGCAGGACCCGGTCCAGCGCGGCCCGCCAGGTGTTCTGGCCGAACTCGGCCAGGCCGTAGCGCCGGCGGTGTTCGGCGTCCAGGCCCCAACGGGCGCCAGCGGCGGCGACCCAGTCGGACAGGGTGGCCAGCTCGTCGTCGTCGAAGCCGAAGCGGTGGCGCACCGGGGTGAAGGCGGCGAAGTCGAGCACGTCGGATGCGGTGACCCGGCCGCCGGTCAGGTCCAACAGACGCTCCAGGGCGGCCATCAGCGGGTTGGTCTGGCGCAGGGCCCGATCGGCCAGCCGAACCTGCAGCCGGTGCGCCGGATGCCCGCCGGGCACGGAGTCGACCAGCCCGAACGCGCCGTGCAGCAACGGGGCGAACGACTCGATGTCCGGACACATGATCAGGATGTCGGACGGGTGCAGCGTGCGGTCGTCGGCGAGCAGGCCGATGACGACGTCGCGGAGCACGTCGACCTGCCGGCCGGGTCCGTGGCAGGCGTGCACCCGGATGCTGTCGTCGCCGGGGTCGACGGCCGTGCGGACCGCCGGCCGCCGGTTGCCGGCCAGCCCCTGCTGGAGCAGTCCCAGCATGGAGGCCGGCGGGTGCCCGGCGGGATGATGGGTGTCGTGGTCGACGCGGCCGGCGAGCACGGTCTGCAGCTCTCGGACGTCCCGTCCGAGCGAGGCCAGCAGCGGGTGGCCGGCCTCGCCGGCGCTCGGGTCGCCGCGCCGGCGTAGCGGTCCCGGAGCGTGCAGTCGGCCGACCCGCTGCCACAGCTCGGGCGACGGGTGGGGCAGCCACAGATGCACCTGCCGATGCGCGGCCAGTGCGGACAGCAGCCGGATCTGCCGGGCCGGCAGGGCGGTGGGCCCGAACAGGCTGACCCGGGCCGGCAGCTCGACGGCGCCCGGGTCCTCGGCCAACCGGGCCGCCGCCGCCTGCAGGGTGGCCACCGGATCGGGGGCGCCGATGCGTTCCCGCAGCCGCCGCCACAGCGGCGGTTGCCAGGCGAGATCGGACGGCACCGCGCTGCCCCACCCGTCGGTGTCCTCACCCCGGGACCAGGCCAGGAGCATGTCCGGCCGGTGCTCCGCATACCCGTCGAACAGGCCGGCGATCCGGCGCGCCACCGCGTACCGGCGGCCCCGGCGGTGCTCGGCCTGTGGGTCGGCCGACCGGTAGCCCAGGTGCTCGGCCACCATCGCGCACCAGGCCTCGTCGGCGGAGTCGTCGATGACGGACAGCAGCGGCCACACCGCCGCCGCCGGTGCCCAGGGGTCGTCGGCGCGGTCACCGACCAGATCCGCGATCAGTGCGGCCGGGCTCGGGAACCGGACAGCGGCGCATACCCCGTCGGACCGGCCGTCCCGGGCGCCGAGCCGGTGGGACAGCCGCTGGGTGAGCCACCGTTCCACGCCGCGGGTGGGGACCGCCACCACGTCCACGGCGAACGGGTCGCCGGGCGGCTCCACCAGCAGCTCGCCCAGCGCGCGGGCCAGGGTGTCCGCCCGCTCGGCGCGGTGCACGTGCAGGCCCACGCCGCCACCCCTTCCCCGCCGTCGCCGTCGAACCGGTCACAGTGTGGCGGACAGGTCCGACAGTGCCGAATCGGCGGCCGAAGGGTCAGTAGGACGCCAGGTCCGGCACCCGCAGGTGCGGCATCACCTCGTCGAACTCGCGGACCTGGATGACGTTGGCCTCCAGCAGGCGCCGCCCCTCGGGTCCGTTGATCCGGCGATCCATGGCGTCGGGACTCTCGTAGGCGATGGACACCGCGGCGCGGCCCCAGTCCGGGTTGATCATCAGGCTGGTCGAACAGATGCCGCGGGTGGCGTCCAGCGCGGGGATGACGGCCGCGTGGAACTCGGACACCAGGGCATCGACGCCACCGGGCTGCAGGCGCTGCCAGATCACTCGCGCGCAGACCGGATGCCCGGCATGTGGCCGCCGGTGCATCACGGCGATCTGCCATTCCTCCAGGTCGGCGGTGCCACCACCGATGGCCTCTGCGGTCTTCTCGCGGATCGGGCGGATCTTGACCACGCTGGCGTGCATGTCGGCCTTGGTCTCCCAGGCCGTGCTGATGACCGCCAGCCCGGATTGTCGGCTGGCCAGCACCGACATGCCGACACAGGTCGGCATGTTGAGAATGGTCGGTACCGCGGTGTCCCGCAGGTACGCGATGCATGCGTCGACCCGGTCCGGCCGGCCCTGATGCACCGCGGTGCGCGCGAAGACGGTCAATTCCGCACCTCACCTCCACTGGGGTAGTTCTACTGTTCCCTACCGGCGACGTTATGGCGACAGTAAACCCGACTGTCACACGGACGCCCAGCCAACCATGGACTCCGACGCCGTCGCATGATGCCGTGTTGGACGGCCACCGGGATCGCCCCTACCCGCAGGTGGCTCGAAGAACCACTTGGCCAGGACGAAATGTGTCCCGGTAACACATTGGTCTGCGGAGTTCTCCGCGTAGCGTCCTGACCGAAGTTCTGTCACCTCGACGAGGAGGACCCTCACACATGAGTCGCCGACGATTCTCCGGCCGGATCGCTGCCGGGACCTTGGCCACCGGCCTGTTGCTGGCCGCCTGCGGCAGCCCCGGCTCATCGTCAACGTCGGAGACCACCACCGCCGGGAGCGCTTCCGCCGGCGCCTCCGGCAGCGCCGAGGCCTCCGGCGAGCCGATCAAGGTCGGCATTGTGACGTCGCTGTCCGGGCCGCTCCAGTCGTACGGGCAGATGTACCTGGACGCCTTCAACGTCTGCCTCGACCACGCCACCGACGGCTCCGGGGCGGTCGACGGCCGGCCGATCGAGGTCGCGACCGCGGACGACGCCGGCGACCCGGCCAAGGCCACCACCGCCGCGACCGACTACATCGGCCAGGGATACAAGATCATCGCCGGGTCCGCGTCGTCCGGGGTCGCCCTGCAGGTCGCCCCGCTCGCGGCGGAGAACCAGGTGCTGTTCATCTCCGGTCCGGCCGCGACCGACGGGCTGACCGGGGTGAACAAGTACACGTTCCGGTCGGGACGCCAGACGTACCAGGACATCCAGACCGCGGCCTCGTTCGTCGGCGACCTGCAGGGCAAGACGGTGACGATCTTCGCCCAGGACAGCGCCTTCGGCCAGGCCAACGTCGCCGCCGCCTCGGCGATCTTCGGCGCCGAGGGCGCCACCGTGACGCCGCTGCTGGTGCCCGCGACCGCCACCGATCTGGTGCCGTTCGCCAAGCAGGCCGCGGACGCCGATCCGAACCTGCTGTTCGTCGCCTGGGCGGGCACGAACGCGACCCAGATGTGGGAGGCGATGGGCCAGCAGGGCGCCTTCGACGGCACCACCGTCGTCACCGGCCTGGACATCAAGCCAACGCACACCGTGTTCGCGCCGGTCGCGGACAAGCTGTCGTTGCTGGCCCACTACTTCGACGGGGCCACCGACAACGAGGTGGAGCAGGCGCTGGTCGCCGGCCTGGAGGCGGAAGGCAAGACGCAGGACCTGTTCTCGCCGGACGGCTGTAACGCGGCGCTGATGGTGGTGCGGGCGGCGCAGGAATCGCCGGACGAGGTCGACGGAATGATCACCGCACTGGAGGGCTGGGAGTTCGAGGGTCCCAAGGGCACCACGACGATCCGGGCCGAAGACCACGCGATGCTGCAGCCGATGTTCCAGACGAAGCTGGTCGACGTGAACGGCACGCTGACTCCCGAGCTGGTCAAGGAGCTGGCGCCGGCGGACACCGCCCCGGCCGTCAAGCCGATCCAGTGAGCCACCCGCTCCCGGATCCGCCCGGCCCCGGCGCTTCTGGCGCCGGGGCCGGCGATCTCGCCACCTTGCCCGGCGATCCGGCGGTGCAGGTCCGCGATCTCGGCTTCACCGTCGGCGGTGCGGTGATCCTGGCTGACATCGACCTGACCATCGACCGCGGCGAGCTGCTGGCCGTCATCGGACCCAACGGCGCCGGCAAGTCCACCCTGGTGAACATGATCTCCGGAGTGGGCCGGCCCACCTCCGGCGAGATCCGGTTGAACGGCACGGATGTCACCCGGCTGTCGGTCCGGTACCGGGCCAGGGCCGGGATGGGCCGCACCTTTCAGACCTCCTCGCTGTTCAACGGGCTCAGCACTGTGCAGAACGTCTGCTTCGCGGTCCAATCGGCCACGCCCGGATCGCTGAATCCGTTCCGGCGGGCCAGCTCTCGCGCCGTCGTGGACGCCGCGATGGAGCTGCTGGAACGCGTCGGCATGGCCGCCCGCAGCTCCTGGCCGACCGCCGCCCTCTCCCACGGCGACAAGCGCAAGCTGGAGCTCGCCGTGGCGATGGCCCGCCGGCCCACCCTGCTGCTGCTGGACGAGCCGATGGCCGGGGTGGCCATGGAGGACGTACCGTCGCTCGTGCAGCTGATCGCCGACCTCAACGCCGACGGCGTGACGATCTGCATGGTGGAGCACCACATGCACGTGGTCCTCGGTCTGGCCCACCGAATCGCGGTACTGCATCACGGTCGCCTGCTCGCCGTCGGTACGCCGGGCGAGGTGACCGCTGATCCGGCGGTCCGCCGCGCCTACCTGGGGGACTCCCTGTGAGCTCCATTCTTCGCCTCTCGGACGTCACGGTCCGCATCGCCGGCTCGCACATCCTGCACGGCATCGACTTCGACGTCGCCGAGGGCGGGGTGACCGCCCTGCTCGGCCGCAACGGCGTCGGCAAGTCGACCACCCTCAAGGCCATCCTGGGCATCGTCGCGTCGACCGGCACGATCGATTTCGACGGACGCGACATCGCCGGGCAGCCCACCCACCGGATCGTCCGGGCCGGCATCGGCTACGTGCCCGAGGACCGGGACGTATTCGCCGGCCTGACGGTGGCGCAGAATCTGGAGCTGGCCGAGCAACCCGGGGTGCAACCGGACTACGACACGGTGCACGAGCTGTTTCCGGAACTGCTGGAGCGGCGCAAGCAGCGAGCCGGGACGCTGTCCGGCGGGCAGCAGCAAATGGTGGCGCTGGCCCGGGTGATGCTGAACCCGGCGAGGCTGCTGCTGGTCGACGAACCGACGAAGGGCCTGGCGCCCAAGCTGGTCGAGCAGGTCGGCGACGCGCTGACCAGGATCGCCGAGCGGACCACCGTGCTGCTGGTGGAGCAGAACCTGCCGCTGGTGCGACGGATCGCTCGGGATGCCGTCGTCCTGGACACCGGCCGGGTGGTGCACCGTTCACCGGCCGCCGAACTGATGGCCGACGAGACCCTGCTGGACTCCCTGCTGGGTGTGTCCGCGGCCGTCCCTGACCCGGGGAAGGCGGCACGATGAGTGAGGCTTGCCGAGCGAACCGTGGACGCAGGCGGCGGCACCGCAGCCGGGCTGCTGAGCTTGCGAAGCGGCCCGGGAAGGTGGGGTCGTGAGCACGCTGATCCTGATCCTGGTCACCGGCGTCGGGCTCGGGGCCCTGTACTTCCTGGTGGCTTCCGGCCTGTCGCTGATCTACGGGCTGATGCACGTGCTGAACTTCGCGCACGGCGCTTTTCTCACCGCCGGCGCGTACGCGGCGTGGGTGGCGATGGGGTACCTGTCCGGCCTGGGCGGGTGGGCGTTCCCGCTGGCGATCGTCATCGGCATGGTGGTGGGCGCGATCATCGGCGCGGCCGTGGAGTTCTGCCTGATCCGCCCGCTCTACCAGCGGCACATCGAGCAGGTGCTGGTGACGGTCGGTCTCGGCCTGATGGCGGTCGCGCTGTTCACCGGCATCTGGGGCGCCGACCCGCGGCCGTTCCCGCGGCCGGAGTGGACCCGGCAGACCACCGACATCGGCGGCGCCGCGATCCCCAACGACCGCTTCCTGCTGATCCTGGCGGCCGGCCTGCTCTTGGCCGGGCTGATCGCGCTGCTCAAGTACACCCGGATCGGCATGGTGATCCGCGCCGGCGTCGAGAACCGCACCATGGTGCAGGCTCTGGGCATCGACGTTCGGCGCACCTTCACCCTGGTGTTCGCCCTGGGTGGGGCGGCCGCCGCGCTGGGTGGGGTGCTCGGGTCGGTGTACCTGGGCTCGGTGTCGCCCGGCCAGGGCACCGCGCTGCTGATCTTCGCGTTCATCGTCGTGGTGATCGGCGGGTTCGGGTCGATCGGCGGCACCGCGATCGCCGCACTGCTGGTCGGACTGGTGCAGCAGATGGCCAACTACTACGTGGGATCCGGAATCGGTGACGTGTCGGTGGTGCTGCTGCTCGCGGCGGTGCTGCTGGTCCGCCCGGCCGGATTGACGGGCAGGACGGCATGACGGACCTCGCACAGAAGCTGACCGATCGGACGGCCAGGGCGACCGGTTCCTCGGGGACCGGCCGGTCCGGATGGTCCCGGTGGCTGCCGGTTCTCGTGCCGCTCGCCGTGCTGGCGCTGCTGGTGTTCCTGCCGTGGATGCGGTTCCCGGTGCCCGGGGTGTTGCCGGGGGTGGTGAACTCCCCCGGGTCGATGCAGTTGCTGGCACTGTGCCTGGTCACCGCCGGGATCGCGTTGAGCTACGACGTGCTGTTCGGGCGCACCGGACTGCTGTCCTTCGGGCATGCGCTGTTCGTCGGTGCCGGCGCCTACGCGGCGGCGATCGCGCTGGGCAAGTGGGGCGCATCGCTCGGCCTGGCGGTGTTGGTGGTGCTGGCCTGCGCGATCGTGCTGCCGCTGGTAGTCGGCGCGATCGCGTTGCGGGTCAAGGGGATCGCGTTCGCCATGGTCACCCTGGCGTTCGCGCAGGCGGTGGCGATCACCGCGTCCCGCAATCCGGGCGGCCTGACCGGCGGCGAGGAGGGGTTGTCGCTGAACCGGTCCGCGTTGCCGGCATTCCTGTCCGGCGTGGTCAACGCCCCGTACCGGTACTGGCTGGCGCTGGGTTTCCTCGTGGTGTGTGTGCTGGTCGTGCTCTGGCTGACGACGGCGCGGACCGGGCACGCCTGGGCGGCGGTGCGGGAGAACGAGGACCGGGTGGAGGTGCTCGGCATGTCCGCCTACCGGACCAAGCTGACCGCGGTCGTCGTCGCCGGATTCCTGGGCACGCTGGGCGGTTTCATCCAGCTGATCATCATCGGCGGCGCGAACCCGCACCTGCTGTCCACCGAGCTCACCCTGTCGCTGCTGATCATGGTCGTCTTGGGCGGGGCCGGCAGCCGGTGGGGCGCGGTGATCGGCGGGGTGGTGTACGTGCTGCTGGACAACCGGCTGCAGGAGCTCTCCACCTCGTCGACAATCGCGGAACTGCCCGCGGTGCTCCGGGTTCCGCTGAGCCAGCCGGTGTTCGTGCTGGGTCTGCTGTTCGTGCTGGTGGTCTACTTCGCGCCGGGCGGGCTGACCGCCGTCGGCGGCCGGGTGAAGCGGTGGGTGGCCGGGCGGCGGA
>DATDBV010000147.1:0-22881 GCA_036524715.1 Nakamurella sp.
AACTCGGCCATCCGGGTCACACCGGTGATCAGGTCCTGGTCCGACAGCGCGTAGGAGAGGCGGAAGTACCCAGGCGTGCCGAACGCTTCCCCCGGCACGACGGCAACCTCCGCCTTGTCCAGGATCAGCGAGGCCAGCTCGCCCGACGACGCCGGCCGGACCCCGTCGAACGACCGTCCGATCAGGTCGGTGACGGACGGGTAGGCGTAGAACGCGCCCAGCGGCTCGGGACAGCTGACTCCGGGGATCGCGTCCAGCAGCCCGACGATCAGCTGCCGCCGACGGTCGAACGCCGCGCGCATCTGCGCGACCGCGTCCAGGGGGCCACTCACCGCGGTCAGTGCCGCTTGTTGGGCGACGTTGCAGACATTGGAGGTCAGATGCGACTGCAGGTTCGTCGCGGCCTTGATGGCGTCCTTCGGCCCGATCATCCAGCCGACCCGCCACCCGGTCATAGCGTAGGTCTTGGCCACGCCGTTGATCACGATGCAGCGGTCGGCGATCTCCGGCGCCACCACGGGCATCGACGCGTGCACCGCGTCGCCGTACACCAGGTGCTCGTAGATCTCGTCGGTGACGACCCATAGTCCCTTCTCCGCCGCCCAGCGACCGATCGCCGCGACCTGCTCCGGCGGATACACCGCACCGGTCGGGTTGGACGGCGAGCAGAACAGCAGCACTTTGGTCCGCGGGGTGAGTGCGGCCTCCAGTTGGTCCAGCGAGACCAGGTAGCCGGACGACTCGTCCGCGACCACCGGCACGCTGACCCCGCCGGCCAGCGCGATCGCCTCCGGGTAGGTCGTCCAGTAGGGGGCCGGCAGCAGCACCTCGTCACCGGGATCGAGCAGGGTCGCGAACGCCTGGTAGACGGCCTGCTTCCCACCGTTGGTGATCAGCACCGTGTCCGCGCCGACCTCCAGTCCGGAATCGCGCAGCGTCTTGACCGCCACCGCGGCCCGCAGCGCGGGCAGGCCGGCGGCCGGGGTGTAGCGGTGGTTCGCCGGGACCGAGCAGGCCGCGATGGCCGCATCGACGATGTAGTCGGGGGTCGCGAAGTCGGGCTCGCCCGCGCCGAAGCCGATCACCGGGCGGCCGGCCGCCTTGAGCGCCTTGGCCTTCGCGTCCACGGCCAGCGTCGCCGATTCGGCGATCCCGCCGATGCGGGCGGAGATCCGGCGGTGCGTGATCGAAGCTGACTCGGGCGCGTGAATGCTCATCGGACAATCGTGGCACGCAGGGGTCGGGGCGGTCAGCCGGGTCCTGCGGGCGGCGTGCCCAAGTCGGTCGCCGCGTGCCTTACACTTGACAGCCGGGGTGTGCTCCCGCTTGCCCGCGCGTCGGGCGGACGGGCACATCCCGGATTTGCGAAAGGGGTTCTGATGGCGATCGGCCGGTGACGGTCGGGACCAAAGGGGCGTAGCTCAACTGGCAGAGCAGCGGTCTCCAAAACCGCAGGTTGCAGGTTCAAGTCCTGTCGCCCCTGCAGCACCATCGAACGATCCGGCGCCTCGTTGGGCCGGGTCCAGCACAGGTGAGGACGGACGAGAGTGAGCGACGAACACGACGGGGTGTCGAAGGACGAACCGTCGTCCGGCGACGAGCCGTCGGGTGGCGAGGCGAAGGCCACCGCCGACGCACCGGCCGGGCGGGGCACAGCCCGCAAAGCGCCCTCACTGTCAAAGTCCGAGCCGGTCGAGGATTCGGTGGACCCGGCGTCGAGCGATGCCGACGACGCGGCGGAGGACTCGGCGTTGACCACGCCCGCCTCACCCGGGTCCGCCCGGGCGGCGGCCCGGCGCGCCGCCGCGCGGTCCGGCACCTCGGACAAAAAGGGCACGGCGACCCCGAAGCGGGGGTCGACCACGGCGGTCAAGAAGCCGAATGTGTTCGCCCGGCTCGGCCGTTTCCTGCGGGAAGTGGTCGCGGAGTTGCGCAAGGTCATCTGGCCGTCCCGCAACCAGATGGTCACCTACACCATCGTGGTGATCGTCTTCGTGGTGTTCATGGTGGCCTTGGTCGGGGTGCTCGACCTGCTGTTCGCCAAGGGCGTGTTCGCCGTCTTCGGCTGACCGGCCGCCGTGACGGCGCCGACCGGTGCAATGTGGAACGAAGCAAGCGAGTCAATCAGGAAGTGAGTATCCATCGTGTCCAGTGACGTCGAGTACCCCGGCGGCGAGCCGCCCCATGACGTCGTGTTGACCGACGGAGACGAGACCATCATCGCCTCCGTGCCGGCCGGCGACGATGACACCGAGCACGACACCGAGGCCGAGACCGTCGAGATCGAAGAGGCCGTCGCGGACCTGGCCGAGGCTCAGAACGAGGCCGAGAATGACGACGAGAACGAGGACGAGGACGCCGAGGAGGTGCTCGTCGTCGAGGCCGTGGAGGTGGTCGGCGACGAGGTCGTCGTCGACGAACTGATCGTCGTTGACGAGGCCGAGGAGCCCGTTGAGGACGAGGACGCCGAGGAGGTGCTCGTCGTCGAGGCCGTGGAGGTGGTCGGCGACGAGGTCGTCGTCGACGAACTGATCGTCGTGGACGAGCCGGTTGAGGACGAGCCCGTTGAGGACGAGGACCCGGTCGAGGCGCTGCGGTCGGCGCTGAAGCGGGCTGCCGGCGAATGGTATGTCGTGCACTCCTACGCGGGCTACGAGAACAAGGTCAAGACCAACCTCGAGACCCGCATCAAGTCGCTGGACATGGAGGACTACATCTTCCAGATCGAGGTGCCAACCGAGGAGGTCACCGAGATCAAGAACGGCCAGCGCAAGCAGGTGCAGCGCAAGGTCTATCCCGGCTACATCCTGGTCCGGATGGATCTGACCGACCAGTCCTGGAGCGCGGTGCGCAACACCCCCGGCGTCACCGGATTCGTCGGCGCGACCGCGCAGAAGCCGTCCGCGCTGACCATCGAGGAGGTCGTCAAGATCCTCACCCCGGCCGCCCCGCGCAAGCCCGCCAGCGTGGCCAGCACTCCAGGGTCGGCGCCGGTGCGCACCGAGGTCGACTACTCGATCGGCGAGTCCGTCACCGTCATGGACGGGCCGTTCGCCACCCTGCCGGCCACCATCAACGAGGTCAATGCCGACGCCCAGAAGCTCAAGGTGCTGGTATCGATCTTCGGCCGGGAGACCCCCGTGGAACTCTCGTTCAACCAGGTCGCCAAGATCTGACCTCCTCCGGGCCCGACCGAGCCCGGATCCGCACACTAGAAGGAAAGCAATGCCTCCCAAGAAGAAGAAACTTGCGGCGATCGTCAAGCTGCAGATCAAGGCCGGCATGGCCAACCCGGCCCCGCCGGTCGGCCCGGCGCTGGGTCAGCACGGCGTCAACATCATGGAGTTCTGCAAGGCCTACAACGCCGCGACCGAGTCGCAGCGCGGTGACGTGGTGCCGGTCGAGATCTCCATCTACGAGGACCGGTCGTTCGACTTCAAGCTCAAGACCCCGCCGGCGGCCCGGCTGCTGCTCAAGGCGGCCGGCGTCGAGAAGGGCTCGGGCACCCCGAACAAGACCAAGGTCGCCTCGGTGACCTCGGCCCAGCTCCGGGAGATCGCCACCCTCAAGCAGGTCGACCTGAACGCCAACGACGTCGACGCCGCGGCCAAGATCATCGCCGGCACCGCCAGGTCGATGGGCATCACCGTCACCGACTGAGCTCGTACCCGAACAGCACTCAACCTGAACGGCAAGGGTGGGAGGGCCGAGCGCCGGCCCGATCAACCACCGACCTGACGAGAACGACAGGAGAAGAAATGAAGCGCAGCAAGGCCTATCGTGCGGCCCTCGGCCAGGTCGACCGGAATCGCCTGTACTCCCCGCTGGAGGCCGCGGAGTTGGCGAGGACGACGTCGCCGTCGAAGACGGACGCCACCGTCGAGGTGGCCATGCGGCTCGGGGTCGACCCCCGCAAGGCCGACCAGATGGTGCGCGGCACCGTCAACCTGCCCAACGGCACCGGCAAGACCGCTCGGGTCATCGTGTTCGCGGTCGGCGACAAGGCCGCCGAGGCGGAGGCCGCGGGGGCCGACGCGGTCGGCTCGGACGACCTGATCGCCCGCATCCAGGGCGGCTGGCTGGACTTCGACGCCGCCATCGCCACCCCGGACCAGATGGCCAAGGTCGGCCGGATCGCCCGCATCCTGGGCCCGCGCGGCCTGATGCCGAACCCCAAGACCGGCACCGTCACCCCGGACGTGACCAAGGCCGTCGCCGACATCAAGGGCGGCAAGATCAACTACCGGGTGGACAAGGCCGCGAACCTGCACCTGGTCATCGGCAAGGTCTCGTTCCCGACCGAGAAGCTGGTCGAGAACTACGCCGCCGCCCTGGACGAGGTGCTCCGGGCCAAGCCGTCCGCGTCCAAGGGCAAGTACCTCAAGAAGGTCTGGTTCTCCACGACGCAGGGCCCGGGCATCCCGGTCGACCCGGCCCAAACACGGAACCTGCTGGCGGCCGAGGAGAACTGACATCGTCGTCATCGAGATCGTCCGAGCGTGCCCCGGTCGAAACCGACCGGGGCGCGTTCCCCTTTCTTGATCGACGCATTTGGCCTCATCAGCGCCATCGCGTAGGCTGTTGATCAATCCACCGAAGACCGTCGGCTTTCGTGTGCGCCCGCCAGCTTGATCATCGGGTGCCGCGGACGAAGGATCCGGATCCGTCCGGACGGCCCACGCAGGAGGACGAGGTTTCTCGCCCGGTTCGCCGCCGCGCGTTCACGCCCCGTGCCCACTGCGCCGGGGCGTTCGTCGTCTCCGCTCCCTTCTTGTCGTCCCGACGTGGAAGGTGCCGGCAGTCCGCCGCGCACGCACGACGCCGGGGCAACCCGGCCTTGAAGATGTGAGGAAGGAGGCGACGCATGGCAAAGACCGAAAAGGTCGCGACGGTTGCCGAGATCACCGAGAAGTTCCGGACCTCGAACGCGGCGGTGGTCACCGAGTACCGCGGCCTGACGATGGCTCAGCTCACTGAGCTGCGCCGGTCGCTGGGCAGCGACACCGCCTACACGGTCGCCAAGAACACCCTGGTCAAGCGGGCTGCCGCGGACGCCGGGGTGCAGGGTCTGGACGACCTGTTCGTCGGGCCGACCGCGGTCGCGTTCGTCACCGGCGAGCCGGTCGACGCCGCGAAGGCGCTGCGGGACTTCGCCAAGGCGCACCCGCTGCTGGTCATCAAGGGCGGCTTGCTCGACGGCCGGCCGCTGGCGCCCGCCGAGGTCACCAAGCTCGCCGACCTCGACTCCCGCGAGGTGCTGCTGGGCAAGCTCGCGGGCGCGATGAAGGGCACCCTGACCAAGGCTGCCATCGTGCTCAACGCGCTGCCGACCAAGACCGCACAGCTGCTCGCCGCCCTGCAGGAGAAGCAGGGTGCGGCGGCCGAGTCGACCCCGTCCGAGGCCGTCGACACGCAGGCCGACGCGCCGCAGGCCGCCGACGCGCAGGCAGTCGACGCGGAGGCCGCGTCGGTCTGACCGGGCCGACCCGACCACGAACTGAAGGATCGACCGGTCGCCCGGTCACACCAAACCAGAAACCCGCCCATCCCGCCGGACGCGGGGCGGGCAGCAGAAGTGAAAGGACGCCACCATGGCGAAGCTGAGCACCGACGAGTTGCTGGACGCCTTCAAGGAGCTGACCCTCCTGGAGCTGTCGGAGTTCGTCAAGCAGTTCGAGGAGACCTTCGGCGTCACCGCCGCGGCGCCGGTCGCCGTTGCCGCCGTCGGCGGTGGCGGCGGGGCCGCACCGGCCGAGGCGGCCGAGGAGCAGGACGAGTTCGACGTCATCCTCGAGTCGGCCGGCGAGAAGAAGGTCCAGGTCATCAAGGCCGTCCGCGAGCTGGTCTCCGGGCTGGGCCTGAAGGAGGCCAAGGATCTGGTCGACTCCGCGCCGAAGGCGATCCTGGAGAAGGCCCCCAAGGAGGCCGCCGAGGCGGCCAAGGCCAAGCTCGAGGAGGCCGGCGCCAAGGCCACCGTCAAGTGACCTTGCGCTGACGCGCTCGCAGTACCCCGAAGCGGGGCGGACCACATCAGTCCGCCCCGCTTCAGCTTGTCCGCGGGCGGGTTCGTCATCAAACGCGCGGAACAGTCGTTGCCATCTTGCCCAGATCCACAAGAGCAGCTTTCTTGAACTGCTGGTGTGGATGTGGGGAGTAGTCGCCTCGGGACCCGCGCCGGTTCGCGCGTGCTGCCCACTGGCCGCGTCGGCGAGATCCACGTGAGCAGCTTTCTTGAACTACTGGTGTGGATGTCGGCGCGGGGACGGTGACTTCTCCCGCAGTTCCGGCACCGCCGATTCGACGGCGCCGATCGGCCCAGATTCGCTGGCGAAGATCCCGCCACAGCGACCGATGGGCCGAATTCCGACGACAGCGGGCGGCCGAACCTTTGCCATCCGAGAAGGCCCGCGCAGGTCAACGGCCACGCGGCGGGCCAACAGACACATTCGGTGCGAGTGATGCGCGCCGGCCCAGTTGATCCGCGCGGGGTGGGGCGGGGTGATAGGGCGTGCGCCCGATGCCGGGCGGGCGGCGCCGGCGGCACGATCAGGGTGGGCCGCCGCCCGTTGGGGGTGCTGTGTTCGGTCGACTGGTCGACGTCGCCAAGTGGCTGGCGGCCGCCGCGGACCGGCGGGCCGGGGCCGACCCCGCGACCCGGTCCCGACTCGAGGCGACCATCGGCGTCATCGAGCGGGACTATGCCAGGACCGCAGCCTCCACCGACCCGCTCGATCAGGTGCCCGACCGGCTCGAGCTGCTGACCGAGCTGTTCGGCCTGGACGAGATCGACCGGGACCTGCTGCTGCTCGCCGCGGCGGCGGATCTGGACGGCAACGTCGCGCTGACCTTCGGGCTGCTGCGCGGCGGCTCCGCCCCCTGTCATCCCAGCATCGGGCTGGCGCTCGAGCTGCTCGGGATCTCGTCGCTGTCCGGGTCGGCCCGCGCCCGATTCGCCGACGGGGCGCGACTGGCGTCGTGCGCGCTGATCGAGGTCGGTGCGGCCGGTCCGTGGCTGTCCCGTGAGTTCCGGTGCCCCGACCGGGTCGTCACCCACCTGGCCGGGGCGGAGCATCCGGACAGCGGTCTGAACCCGCTGGTCATCGATCCGGTCCCGCTGAACCTGCCCGGTGGGGACGAGCTGGTGCGGGCGCTGGAACAGGGAGCCGGATTCGTCTGGATCCACTCGCCGGTCGGCGCGGCGGGCCTGAACATGGCAGGCGGAGCGCTGGCCGGGATCGGCGTCCGGAGCCTGAGCCTGTCCGTGCCGGCCGGGCCGGACGGTGGTGCCGCCCGCTTCCTGCGGGTGGCGATCCGGGAAGCCGCGCTCACCAGCCGGTGCCTGCTGCTGACCGGGGCCGAACGTCTGGTGTCCACAGCGGAGGGCCAACCGGCCCCTGATCCGGCCGCGCTGCTGGCCGTGCTCGGCCGACCGCCGGTCCCGGTGATCGCGGTCGCGGCGACTCCCTGGGATCGACACCTGTCGACCGCGGTCCACCCCTACCTGCTGATCGCGCCGCGGCTCGGGCCGGACGAGTGCCAGCGGATGTGGGCGCTGATCACCGGTGAGCCGCCGCCGGCGGGGGCGCTCGCGGGTCTGCGGCTGTCCCCGGACCTGCTCGACCAGCTGGCCCGGTCATCGACGCGGCTCGCGGCGGCCGCCGGATCGCCGGTGACCGCCGAGCTGGTGCGCCGCGTCGCCCGGCAACTGGCCGGATCGACCGAGCCCGACGCCGGGGTCGACCTGGCCGACCTGGTGCTCCCGGAGCCGGCCGACCGGGCGATCCGACGGCTGATCGGCTGGGCCCGCCACCGCGAGGAACTGATCGCCCGCGGCCTGATCGTGGCCGGCGCGGGCAGCGGCGGCGGCATCACCGCGCTGTTCAGCGGCAGCCCCGGCACCGGCAAGACCCTCGCCGCCCATGTGGTGGCCGCCGAGCTGGGCATCGACGTGCTGCGGGTCGACCTGGCCGCGGTGGTCGACAAGTACATCGGGCAGACGCAGAAGAACCTGGAGCAGGTCTTCCACCGGGCCGAGAGCCTGAACGTGCTCCTCTTCTTCGACGAGGCCGAGGCGCTGTTCGGTCGTCGATCCGAGGTCAAGGACGCGCACGACCGGTACGCCAACCAGGAGGTCGCCTACCTGCTGCAACGCATGGAGCAGTTCGACGGCATCACGATCCTGACGACGAACCTGCGGGGCAGCCTGGACCCGGCGTTCAGCCGGCGGCTCAGCTTCATCCTGCACTTCCCCGACCCGGACGAGCCGACCCGCCGCCGGCTGTGGCAGGTGCACGTCGCCCGGCTGGGGCCGATCGACCCCGGCGACCCGGTCGACGCCGACCGGCTGGCGGCCACCGTCGAACTCTCCGGCGGCGACATCCGCAACGTGGTGGTCGCCGCGGGCTACGACGCCGCGATCGAGGGCGCGCAGCCCGGGATGCGGCACGTCCTGGACGCCGCCGTCGCCGAGTACACCAAGCTGGGCCGGCGCGTGCCGCCGGGCCTGCTGGATGGTGGCCGACGGTAGGCCGTCGACCGTGAGCCGCGCCGGCCGAACATAGGGCGATCGCCCGATGCACCGTTCCGGCCCCGATGGTGGGCTCAGATCGAGGTCCGGCCACCGGCGTGCCCGCGCGCGGGGGCGGCCGGCGCCGAGGTTTTGCCCGCGACGGCTGGATCAGGTTCGGGGGGCCAGATGACGACTCGCCCGCACGGGCCGGCAACCCCGTCGACCCGCGGCAACCCCCGCGCGTCCGGGCAGGCCCAGCAGCGTGGGGCCGGCTGCGCATGATCATTCCGACCATCGACAGCGGCCTCGAGGCTCTGCTGCGCGCCGAGCTGCCGCTGCCCGAGTCGATCGGTGACGTGTCTTTCGAGTCGCCGTCGGGAAACTGGTCGGCCCAACTGAACCGGGTCACCGTCGACCTGTTCCTGTTCGGCGTCGGCCGCTCGGCACAGCAGCCCCGGCCGGCGGTCGACCGTGAGCACAACGGCCGCGCGCAACGGCGCCCGCCGATCCCCATGCTGGAGATGCACTACCTGGTCTCGGCCTGGGCGGGGGTGGTCCGGGACGAGCACCAGTTGCTCGGCGACGTGCTGGCCTGCCTCCTGCAGACCGCGGTGCTGCCCCCCACGCACCTGCCGATCCCGTTGCCGTCCCCGGTGCAGCTGACCATCGAGCCCTACGAGAGCAGCCGGGCCAAGGACGTCTGGGCGACCGTCGGTGGTGCGATCAAGCCCTCCTTCGAACTGGTCGTCACCAGCGCAGCCGACGACCCCGCCTTCGCCGAGCTGGCGCCCAGGGTGGAACGGATCAACGCGTTGGTCGCCCCGGTGGCCGGCAGTCCGCCGGACCCGTCGGCCTGGGCGGCCGAACCGGTCGGCCGGCGGGGCTGAGCTGTGCGCGTCTCCGCGGGATCCACGCTCGTCGACGTCGCCCCTGGCTCGTCCGCGGACGTCGACGTCGACGTGGTGAACACCGGGTCGCTCATTGACGGCGTCACCGCCCGGGTGATCGGCCTGCCGGAGCATCAGGTGCGGGCTCACCCACCGGTGCTGGCGCTGTTCCCGGAGTCGGTCGGCCGGCTCACCCTGAGCCTGGAGCTGCCGGCGGCGTACCCGGCCGGCCGGCATCCGCTGACCGTCGAGGTGTTGTCCCGGCAGGATGGCGTGCCCACCGAGTACGTCGACCTGGACTTGGTGGTGCCCACCAGGCCCGATTTCCGGCTCACGATTCGGCCCGAGGTGGCGCGGGCCCACCGAACCGGACGCTTCGTGCTGGCCGTGACCAACGCCGGCAACGTCCGGCTCGCGATCAGTCTGGCCGCCGCCGATCCGGAGAAGGTGGTCACCCCACGAGTGATGCCGGAGCGGCTGGTGCTCGACGCCGGCCGCAGCGGCGAGGTGCTGATCGAGGCTCGCGGCCCCCGGATGATCTTCGGGTCGGAGGTCGACCGCCCGATCACGGTGACGGCGACCGCGGTGCCGGCGGACCCGGCCGCCCGGCAGACGGACACGCAGATCGAGCGGGTCGAGCACGGCATGCCGCCGGCGACCGGGGAACCGGGCGAGCTGGTCGATCCCGGCAGTGGACTCGAGAGCGAGATCGGCGAGCCGGAGCTGCCACCGCACAGTGTGGTTCCGATTCTGCGGCAGCGGCCGTGGATCACCCGCGGCATGCTGACCGCACTGATCCTGCTCGCGATCATCGCGGTCTGGGCGGCGATCTTCCTGTTCGGCCTGCGGCAGGTGTTCGCCACGGACCCCCCGGTCAAGATCGCCCCGACATCCTTCTTCGGCGACGACGTCGCGCTGCAGGCGTCCACCGGCCAGGCCCTGGCCGCCGGCGCGCCGGCCGGTGCCCTGCCCAAGGACGGCAGCCTGCCCTCCGGTCTGGGCGGCACCATCACCGGCACGGTGACCGCGGTCAGCGACGGCGGACCGGTCGGGCGGATCCTGGTCGAGGCCATCCGGCCCCGCGCCGACGGAGGCCAGGACGTCGCCAGTTCGACGGCCACCCAGTTGGACGGCTCGTTCCAGGTGGCTGGCCTGTTTCCGGGCGGCTACCTGCTCAGGTTCAGTGCCGACGGCTACGACCCGGTCTACTACCCGGGCACCCCGGACCAGGCCGCGGCCACCCAGGTGACCGCCGCGTCGGCCCAGGTCACCGCCGGGACCAACGTGCAGATCACCGGTCACCCGGCATCGATCACCGGGTCGGTCGATCCGGGCGACACCCTGCAGGCCGTGGTGACCACGGTCACCGCCCGCCCGGTGGCCGGCCCGCGGGCCGGCCAGGACGTCGCCGCCACGACCACCGACGGCGCCAACGCCTACACCCTGTCCGACCTGCCGGCGCCCGGCACCTACCAGCTGAGCTTCGGCGCCGAGGGGTATCAGCCGACGGTGATCTCGACGACGGTCGACGGCGGTGGCCAGCGGCTGCAGCCGTCGGTCGCGTTGACCGCGGGTCCGGGGCAGATCGCCGGGCTGATCACCGGCAACGGCGCGCCGCTGGGCGGGGCCACGATCAGCACCACCGTCGCCGGCGCGGCGGTCAGTTCGGGCACGCCCACCGTCGGGGACGTCGGCCGGTTCGTCCTGGGCAACCTGCCCACCCCGGCGACCTACGTGCTGCAGATCAGCGCACCGGGACACGGCTCGACCACCCAGGTGGTCGACCTGGGACCCGGCCAGAACCGCACCGACCTGACGTTCGGCCTGGCCGCGGGGACCGACCAGGTCAGCGGTCGGCTGGTGGACACCGCCGGCAACGGGATCGGCGGCGCCACCGTGACCGTCGGGGGCATGGTGAACCCACCCGAGACCGGCACGCTGACCGCCGGGACCGTCGGCGCCTTCACCCTGGCCGGGTTGCCGGCCGGTGGTTCGTTGACCCTCACCTTCACCAAGGCCGGCTACGCGACGACCACCGTCCCCATCCAGGTCGGCAGCACCGCGCCGGTCACCGTCACCATGACCGATTCCCAGGGCCGGCTCACCGGCACGGTGACCGATCCCGGCGGCGTGCCGATCGCGGGCGCGACCGTCACCGCCACCGACGGCAAACGAAGCTGGCCGGTGACGTCGTCGTCGGCCTTCGCGGGTGCGGCCGCCGGGACCTTCGTCATCGCCGGACTCCCGGCGGGCGCCTACACGGTGACCGCGGTCGCGCCGACCACCCTGAGCCGCACCACCCTGGTCACGGTGGTCGCCGGCGCCCAGACGACCGCCGACTTCGTCCTGCCCGACGATCCGGCCAAGGTGCCCGGGGCGGGTGGTTGACGATGCGGGTCTTCGTCACCCCGGACCGGATCGAACTCGGTCCGAGCACCGGTGCCGCCGGACCGGGCTCAGGACCGGCCGGACCGTCGGGCGCGAACCCGGCGAACACCGTCGAAGTGCTCGTCACCGTGCACAACACGGGCACCCTGATCGGCGGCTACCAGATCCGGATGCTCGGCGCCGACCCCTCCTGGGTCACCCTGCAGGCCGACAGCCTGTCGCTTTTCCCCGACGAGCTGCAGACGGTCACCGCCACCGTCGCGGTACCCGACGGGGTGGCCGCCGGCGAACGCCGAATGGCCGTCCAGGTTCGTGAGCTGACCCCGCCCTACGCGATCTCGATCAACGAACTCGAGCTGCAGGTGCCCGCCTCCGAGGAGCTCGCCGCCCAGCTCACCCCGATGACCGTGATCGGCGGCGGGCACGGCATGTTCGGGGTCCTGCTGCACAACACCGGCAACACCACGATCACCACCGAACTCGCCGGTCGCGACGCCGAGGACGTCATGTGGTTCGAGTTCGAGCCGGCGGTGGTCACCCTGGCGCCGGGTGACCAGGCGATCGCTGACCTTCGGGCCTCGGGTCCGCGCCGCTGGTTCGGCCAGCCGGTGGTGCGGCCGTTCGGCGTGCTGCTGGTGCCGCCGGGCTCGTTGCCGCCGCCGGCCCGGCGTCATGGCGGGTGGCTGCCGACCGAGCTGATCCCGAAGAAGGTGAAGCTGCCGGCCGGGCCCGCGATGCCGAAGATGCCCGCCGCCGCCGGGCCCCCAGCGTTCGGGGCGCCGGCCGTACCGAAGGTGCCCGGCGTCAAGACGCCCGCGATCAAGGCCCCCGCGGTCAAAGTCCCGCAGCTGACCGCACCTCGGCTGCCGTCCGAGCTGCCGGTGCCCGGTCAGAGCGGTGCCGCAGCCCCCGCTCCCGAATCCGGAGAGCCGCCCGCGCCGCCGCCCGAGCCGGTGGCCACCGGCACACTGCTGCAGAAGCCCAGGCTCTCCCGCGGGGTGCTGTCCCTGCTGTCCCTGCTGCTGGCCGCCACCGTCTTCGCCACCGTCATCACGATCGCGCTGTCCGCGCTGGTCAGACAGTCGACGGCCGACCGCAACCTGGCCATCCAGGTGGCCGCCGCCCGCGATTCCGGCACCGCGCTGGGCAGCTCGTCGCTGTCCGGGTCGGTGCTCCAGCTGACGAACGGACAGCCGATCAACGGGGTGTCGGTCGAGTTGTTCACCACGCAGGACCTGACCAGCCCGGTGACCAACACCGCCACCAAGGAGGACGGCACGTGGACGATCGGGAACCTGCCCGCCGGGACCTACGTGTTCCGGGTGCGCGGCGCCGGGTTTTCCGAACTCTGGTACGCGAACGCGCTGACCGCCGCGGACGCCACCCAGATCACGCTGCAGGTGGGGCAGCAGGTCGGTGACCTGACCGTCAACCTCGGCGGGCTGCCGGCGACCGTGTCCGGCCAGGTGACCGGGGCGGACGTGGCCGGCGCGGTGCTCACGGTTCAGGTGCCCGCGGAGGACCTGCCCACCGACCCCAACTCCGCGGCGGTCGCGGCCGCGGAGGCCCCGCCGGCCGCGGGAACGCCGGCCGGCGCCGTGCTGACCACGGTGCCGATCGGTTCCGACGGCACCTTCGACCTGTCGGACGTGCCGTCGCCGGCGGTGTACGACCTGGTGCTGAGCAAGCCCGGCTACGCCAGCGACAGCCAACGGATCGACCTGGCCGGGGGCGAGGTCCGCGGCGACATCCAGCTGCGGCTGCAGGCGGGCGACGGCCTGATCAGCGGCACCGTGACGGGCCCGGACGGGCCGTTGGGCGGCGCGGTGGTCACCGCGACCGCGGGCACCACCAGCGTGGAGACCGTCTCGCTCACCGAGGGACAGGTCGGCGCATTCACCCTGCGTGGCCTGGTCACCCCGGCGACCTACACCGTGACCGTCACCTCACCCGGGTTCACCACGCAGACCACCTCCGCGGTGCTGGCGGACGAGCAGAAGCTCACCGGCGTCCAACTGTCCCTGGCCCGGTCCAGCGGAACCCTGTCCGGGGCGGTCTCCAGCCTGCCCGGCAACGTTCCGGCGCCGGGTGTGACGGTCCAGGTCACCGGCGGATCCACCCAGGTCCAGACGGTCACCCAGTCCACCGGCACCGTCGGCGGGTGGAGCATCGGCGGGCTGCCCATCCCGGGTGCCTACACGGTCACGTTCAGCCGGGACGACCTGCAAAAGCAGACCCTGGCGGTCAATCTGGACGCCTCCGGCGCCTCGACGAGCGGAACCGGCGGCATCTCGGTGGCGATGACATCCGCCGTCGCGGAGATCTCCGGGACGGTCAGCCAGCGGGCCGCCGACGGCACCGTCTCCGCGGCCGGCGAGGCCCAGGTGACGCTCAGCTCCGGGGCGGACACCTACACCGTGACCAGCGCGTCCGAACCGGCCTCGGCGGTCGGCGCGTACCGGGTCGGCGGGGTGCTGCCCGGTACATACACCCTGTCGGTCAGCCGTCCCGGCACCAGCCCCACCAGCGTGATCGTCACGCTCGCCGCCGGTCAGGCGCTGACCATGAACCCCGTGCTGATCCCGCCGGCGTCCATCGGCGGCACCATCCGGGGCTCCGACGGCGTCACCATGCCCGGGGTGCAGGTCGCCCTGTTCAAGGCGTCCGAGTACCCCGCGCAGTCCACCGGCACGACGACCACCGACGCCTCCGGCCGGTACTCGTTCCCGGATGTGGACGCTCCCCAGGCATATGTGATCGAGGTCCGCAGCTCGACCCAGGGCGCGCTCGGCTCGTCCACCCTGGTGCTGGCCGCGAGCCAGGCGGCGCAGATCGACATCACCGTCGGGACACAGTCGATCAGCCCCGCGCCGGCGTCACCCGCAGCCACCGGCCCGACCACCGATTCGACGGCCACCCCGAGCAGCGAGCCGACTGTGGTGAGCCCACCATGACCGGGTCCGCGGTGCCGGAGCTCTCCGTCCCCCCGCTGGCGCAGTGCAGCGCGGGCGCATCGACGACCCTCGAGGTACAGGTCTGGCATGCCGGCCCGGGCCCAGTCGGGATCACCGTCGCCTTCCGGGGCCTGGACGCCGACTGGACACCCGAGCCGGTCTCGCTCGGCCCGGTGGCCCCCGGGGAGGTCGCCACGGTCCGGCTGGAACTCCGGCCCGGGCCGGGCACCATCGGCGCCCGGTACCCGTTCGCGGTGGTGGCGGTGGCCACCGACCCGCTCGGTCGCGGCGAACCGGTCGTCGGCACCGCCGAATGCACCCTGGCGGTCGGCGGTCGCGAGCAGGCCGTGCTCGACCTGGAGCCGTCCCAGGCGACCGCGGTGTTCGGCCGACGGATCCGGCTGACCATCACCAACCCGTCCCTCACCGATCGCGAGCTCGTCCTGGAACCGACCGTGCCGCAAGGACTGTCGGTGTCACTGCCGACCGACCCGGTCGGCGTGGCGGCCGGCCGCACGGTGTCGGTCCGCGGCCGGGTCAAGGTGCGCCAGTCCCGGGTGTTCGGCACCGTCCAGACCCACACGTATGTGATCGCGGCCCGCGGGCAGGGCGCGCCGGCCATGGTGACCGGATCGGTTCGGGCCCGCCCGGTGTTCCGGGGCGCGCTCGTCCGGGCACTGGTGCTCACTCTCGTGGTGGCGCTGTGGGTAGGGCTGGCCGTGGTCGCCCTGCCCCGGGTGTCGTCCTACATCACGGCGGAACAGAACCAACCACCGGTGGAAGCCGGGGGTCAGACGTCGACGGGCGGTGAACCCGGCCCGGCCGCGGAGCCGGGTGACGGTTCGGCCTCCGGCGGCCAACCCGACGCGGGCCCGAGCGACGGTGCCACCGACGGTGGGCAGGATGCGGCGGGCGGGGACCAGAGTAGCGGCGATCAGGCGGGCGGGGATCAGACGGGCGGGGATCAGCCCGGCGGCGATCAGCCCGGCGGCGACCAAGGCGGCGACCAGGCCGGCGGTGACCAGGCGGGCGGCGATCAGGCGGGCGGCGACGGCGGGCAGCCGGCCCCACCGCCGTCGACGGTGCCGGATCAGGTGACCATGCAGGGCATCATCACCGGCCCGGACGCCGGCGGCGTCACGGTCATTCTCGGGCCGACCAGCCTGGTCGAGGCGGCCTCCCAGGACGCGGAGCCGGCTCCCGGCAGCGACGAGCAGACCGCTTCCGGCCTGCGGGCGGCGCGCGGGGCGATCGGCAAGGTGTGGGCGAGCGACCTGCGGATCACCAGGGCCGAGGACCCGCCCAGCCTGACCACCTCCACCAACGACGACGGCACCTTCGCCTTCGCCGGCGTCAAACCGCAGGGCTACTACCTGCTCACCATCGCCCGGGCCGGGTTCCGCACGCAGCGGTTCATCGTCAACGGGGCAAACCTGGTCGGCGCCGATCCGATGAAGATCGTCCTGATCCCCGGCGACGGCGCGATGTCCGGGAACGTCACCGGTCCCGACGGTCCGATCGGGGCCGCCGCCGTCACCATCACCGACGGCCGGGTATCCGTGCAGACATCGACGGTGTCGCCGGGCGCCGAGGGTGACCCCGGGTCGTGGAATGTCACCGGGTTGTCCACCCCGGGCACCTATCTGGTCTCGGCGTCCGCGCCGGGCTTCGGATCCTCCTCCGCGCTGGTCACGCTCGGCGCGGGCGGCACGGCAACCACCGACCTCAACCTGCTCGTCGGGGCCGCCGAGGTCACCGGGACGGTCAGCGGGCAGAACGAACTCGGCCAACTGGGCGGGCTCGGCGGGATGTCGGTGTCCATCATCGGGCAGTCCGGGGACGTCACGACCACCCGGACGTCCACCACGGCCACCACCGGACCCGTCGGCCGGTTCGTCCTGCCGGACCTGCCCACCCCCGGCGAGTACACCGTGACCGTGTCCGGCGACGGCTACCAGGACCAGGTGCAGCAGCTGTCCCTGGCCGAGGGCGTCGGCTCCGCCGTCGTCGACGTCGCCATGATCAGGATCGACGGGGCGGTCAGCGGCACGGTCTTCGGCAATCCGGCCACGGACGGTCAACCGGCGGAGGGCGGCCTGGTCGGGGCCGGGCTCACCCTGACCGGTCCGGAGGGATCGACGAAGACGATGTCGACCTCCGACCCGCCCGGCTCGTTCCGGTTCACCGGGGTCAAACCCGGGGTGTACGTGCTGTCCGGGTCGATGTTCGGCCGCCTGCCGTCGTCGGTCACGGTCGAGGTCACGGCGGCCGGCGAGGCCACCGCCGATCTGACCCTGCTCAGCTCGGCGGACACCGAGCTGCCGGCCACCGCCCGGATCCAGGGCCGGGTGGTGGACTCGCGCACCGGCGGCCAGCTGACCTGCGACCGGGCCGTCGATCCGGCCGTGACGTGCGTCATCACCGCGACGGTGAGCGTGCCGGCCCTCGACCCGAACACCGGCCGAATCGACCCGAACCTGCCCCCGACCACGGTGAGCGCGACGGCCAACCCGGCCGAGAACTACCTGCTGCCCGCCCTGGACGACCCGGACCATCCGGGACTGGTGCCCGGCCTGTACACGGTCAACATCACGGCGCCCGGGTACGAACCAGGTTCCGTCCAGGTCCAGGTGCCGCAGGGGGCGGTCATGTCCGCCGCGCCGGTGAGTCTGATCCCGCTGAGCCTGATCAGCGGCCGGCTCACCACCCGGGTCGGCACGCCGGAGGCCCCGACCTGCGTCGGCGTGGTCGCCTCGGGGACCACCCCACCGACCCGGGCGGCCGGCTGCGTCGCCGCCGCGGACGGGAAGACCTGCACGATCGGCAATGACCCGGCCGTCCGGTGTGGGCTGATCCAGCCGGACGGCACCTACCAGGTGCGCGGACTCACCCACGGCGGCTACACCGTGGTGGTCATCCCGACCGATCCCGAGTACATCGAGCCGCCCCCCTTCGACGTCACCATCGACCTGGGCAGCGACGGCCGGTACGACCCGCTGCTCGACCGGCTCGGCCGGATCGCCGTCACCGTGCGGCAACCGGATCAGGACACGGCCGTGCTCGGGCCGGCCGTCGGGGCGAGAGTGACTGCCGTCGCGGGGTCGACGACAGTCACCGCCCCGCCGACCGACGCCGACGGCGCGACCTTGGTGCGCACGCTCCAGCCGGGCACCTACCGGGTGGACGCGAGTGGGGACGCCGGGACCGGCAGCACCGACGACGTCTTCGTGCAGCTGAACCAGACCATGGACGTGAACCTGGTGCTGATCAGGCCGCTCGGCACCGTCGTCGGGCGGGTGATCACCGACGACGGCGGGATCACCGAGGGACCGGATCCGGTACCGAACGCGCAGGTCATCATCACCGGGGTGGTCGGCTACACCGGACTGACACCCGAATTCGGGTCGGCCACGTTGAGTACCGACGCCAACGGATGCTTCGCGGTTCGTCCGGAACCGGGGAACAACGATATCGGCCCCTCCGCGGCGTGCCCGTTCACCATCGTGAACGGACCGGCGACCGGCACGGCCGATGGCGGCTTCTTCGTGGCTCGACCGGTGTCGGTGCGGATCGGCGACACGGGGCGATCGCAGTCGTCCTTCACCGCGCAGGTGGGCATCGTCGGCGACGGCGACATCCGCACCATCCCGGTGGAGGTGACGACGGTCCAGCCGAAGCCGTCGTCGACGGCACAGCTGCGCCTGGCGATGGAGCCGAGCGCGATGAACACCGGCTCGACCCAGCTCACCGTGCCCACCAAGTCGCCGCTGTCCGGTCAGGTCGCGGCGGTCGACCAGGGTGGCGGGGCGCTGCAGTGGACCGACTCGGCGGTGGCCAGCGGGCCGAACCTGCTCTCGCCGGGGCGATACACGGCGCAGGCCAGGCGATCCGGCTTCACCCAGGTCCCTGCCACGGCGAGCATCCGGTGCAGCCTGGGTGAGCCGTGCGTCTATGTCAATCCCGCCACCGACGCTCCCGTGGCCGACGGGCTCAAGCTGGTCCGCAACCGGCAGTTCGTCGGTTCGCTGACCGTGCTGCCGACGGGACAGCCCGTGCCCGGTGTGTCGTTCCGGGTGACCCCGCAGAACTCCAACGCACCGGCGGCCACGGTGTCGCTGGCCGGAGGATCCGGCCCGGACGGGCTGACCCTGCGCTGGCAGGAACCGGGAGCGCCGGAGAACTGGGTGACGCCGGGGACCTACACGGTCGAGGTGAGCCTGGCCGGCTTCGAGAGCCGAGCCGTGACGTTCACCTGTGCCCCGCCGATCACCGGGATCGACGAGAACTGCGACCCGCTCCGGCTGACCCTGCAGAAGCTCTCGACGCCCACCATCGTGCTGGTCGGGGTGGCCGACCGGCCGCCGACCGGGGCCGTCGTCGAGCTCACCGGCGGCACGACCGGGACCATCACTCGCAGCGCGCCGCCGGGGCAGACCCAGATCGTCCTGCCCGACCTATCGACCCTGGACGTCGCGTACACCCTGACCGTCAAGGCGCCCAGCTATGCCCCGACCGTCCTCACCTCGACCAGCAGCAACGTCACCTGCGAGAGCTCGACCGTCCCCGCGTCACCCGGTCTGGTGTTCCGCCCCGGCCCGACGACCTGCCGGGTCACACTCACCCCGCTGGCGCGGCTGGTCGTCAACACGGTCCAGGCCGGCACCCTGGCCCGGTTGTCCGGGGTGTCGGTCACCGTCGAGGCGATCACCGTCGATCCGCCCGCCCCCCTGGGCGGACCGTGGACCGGTACGACCGTCAACGGCACCACCACCATCACCGGCTCCGTCGACGATCCGGGGCTGTTCCCGGGGACCTACCGGGTGTCGGCCGAGCTGGCCGGCTACGAGGACATCACGTTGCCCGATTTCAGGCTCGGCGCGGGGGTGACCGTCGCGGTCACCGTCCCGATGCGGCTGCGACCGGTCACCCTGAACGTCGGCCTGGTCGCCGGCGACGGGACGACCCGACCCAACGGCAGCCTCACCCTGTCCGGGCGGAGCTTCGCCGGCGACCTGGTCAGCCGATCCTGCACGTTCACCACGACGGCCACCGGAGCCTGCGACCCGGACATCACGGTGACCGGCACCACCGTCTCCTTCGCCCGGCAGCTTCCCGGCGTGTACCAGCTGGCGTTCACCTCTACCGACGGGCTCTACCGGCCGCTCACCACCCAGGTTCAGGTGGCGGGCTCGGCCGATCCGCAATCGGTCACCATGACGTTGGCCGCCGGCACCAGCGCGCAGACGGGCACGGTGCGGGGGCCGAACGACCAGTTGATCGCGGGGGCGGTCGTGACGTTGCGGCAGAACAACAACGTCGAGCTGGTCGCCAAGGACGTCGCCGGCATTGACCTGCCGGCGGTCACGACCGGCGGTGCCGGGGCGTTCTCGTTCAGCCGGGTGCCGGACGGGGTGTACCGGGTGATGGTCGATGCCTGCGGGTACGGTCGCACGTTCTCCGCGGCGATCACACTGAACACCCAGCTCACCGTGAACCCGCCGGCCGTCACGGTGCGCCTGGCCCGGGTGACGCGGTCGGTGACCGTCAACGTGTCCTCCACTGCCGGTGGGAGCCTGGCTGGCCTGCCGGCCAGCTTCCAGCCGGTCGCCCTGGACGGCGGCGACCCGGAGTGCACCCTCCCGGCGGGCGCAACGAACACTGCGCAGAGCGGGTTCTTCGTCGCCCCCGACGGGACGGTCACCGCGCCGCAGCTGCCGACCGGCCGGTGGACGGTGTCGGTGGCGACGCCGAACTCGCCGTTCGGCGCGTCGACCCCGTCGTTCCTGGCGCCGATGCCCGACTTCGGCACGCCGACCCTGACCCCGTCGATCCCACCGATCAACATCATCGGCACCGCCGGCCAGATCCGGCAGGCCCAGGTCACGCTGAACGTGAGCTGGCCGGCGGGCTGTGCCACCCCGCCGGCCTCGGTCCGGTTGACGCTGACTCCCGGTGCCGGCGGTCCGGTGACGCTGGACGCGACCGTCCGGTCGAACGCCGACAGGTCGGGGACCGCCACCTTGACCACGCTGCTGCCGGCCGGCTCCTACAGCTGGTCGCTGGCAGCCGACAACGGCTTCACGGCGCAGCCGACTTCCGGGACCCTGACCGTGCCGGCGTCCGGGCCGACACCTGCCCAGAGCATCGACTCCCAGCTGCTGCCCCCCGCGGTCCCGGTGACCACCACACTGTCCGTCGACGGAGCGCCGCCGCAACCCGCCGGCGTCGTCCGCGCGACCCCGGCCGGCGGCGGACCGGTCGTGACCAGCGACGCGACCGGGCTGCTGTGCCTGGCGCCGACCTCGGGCTGGAGCATCGCCATCAGGTCAACCGCCGATGCGACGATGCTCATCCCGGACATCACCGGCGTCAACGTCACCCGGGCCGGACCGAACACGGTCGCGTTCGTCGGTTTCACCCTGCGGCCCGGGGTCGCGTTGGCCGCGGTCGACCGCCGCACCCCGGACACCGCCGCCCGGACTGTGGCCCTGACCGTCACCGGACCCGGCACCACCTGGAGCGGGACGGCGACCATCGCGGCCGGTGGCTCGTCCGGGACCGGGCCGCTGCTGACCCTGGGCGCCGGCTCCTACACGGCGGCAGCCGCCGCCAGCGCCCCGTTCGGCGCCGTCAGCCAGAGCGGCATCGACCCGGCGACCACGCACACGGTGACGCTGACCCTCCCGTACACCGCGGTCACCCTGGCGGTGACGGCGTCGGGTGCCCCGGAGCCGGGAGCGACCTTCACCCTGACTCCCGCCGCCGGTGGTTCACCGATCACCACGACCACCGCCGACCCGGCCATCTTCCGTGACATTCCGCCCGACACGTACTCGATCGCGGCCACCAAGACCGTTGGCGCCGTGACCTACAGCGGCCAGCTGACCGGGCAGGCGTTCGCCGCCGGTTCGTCACCGCAGGTGAACGTGCCGATGACCGCGCCGCCGCCGCCTCCGCCGCCTCCGCCGAACTGATCCGCTGCGCGCCCGATCCGGACCGAACGGCCCGCCGGGCCCGGCGACGTGGGCGCAGGGCCCCATCAGCGGGCTGCCGTCGGCCTGACCGGCGCCGAGTGAACCCGGGTTCCGCATCCGACCCGTTTCTCGCAACTCCGGTTCACCCGGCGCCGGTCCCGCGGACCGGCAACCCGCACCCGTGCCTTCGCGGGTGATCGGGCAGGATCGGGGCATGCCTGATCGCTACCGCGCCGTCGACGTCCCGGTCCGTGGGGGAAACCTGCGGGTCGGCATCTGGGAACCGTCCTCGGGTGCCCGCGACGCACCGACGGTGCTGGCGGTGCACGGCATCACCGCGTCGCACCGGGCGTGGGTGTCCGTCGCCGAGCGACTGCCGGACGCGCGGGTGGTCGCGCCGGACCTGCGTGGCCGCGGCCGGTCCCGCGACGTGCCCGGCCCGTTCGGCATCGGCGGTCATGCCGACGATCTGGCCGGCGTGCTGGACCATCTGGCCGTGCCTGCCGCAACAGTGGTGGGCCATTCGATGGGCGGCTTCGTCACGGTCGCCACGGTTCATCGCCACCGGGACCGGGTGGCCGGTGCGGTGCTGGTCGACGGCGGCCTGCCGCTGCCGGTGCCAGAGGGCCTGACCCCGGACGAGGTGACCGCCGCCATCCTGGGCCCGGCCCAGCAGCGGCTGTCCATGACCTTCGCCAGCCGCGAGCAGTACCGCGACTTCTTCCGCCGGCACCCGGCCTTCGCCGAATGGACCGACGCGGCCGCCGACTACGTGGATTACGACCTGATCGGCGAGCCCGGCGCATTCCACGCGTCGACCGTTGTCGAGGCGATGGCCGCCGATTCCCGGTCACAACAGGACGGCGAGGACTGGCTGCTGCCCGGCCTGGCCGCGCTGCCGCCCGGCACACCGTTCCTGCGGGCGCCCCTGGGGCTGCTCGCGCAGGAGCCGGGACTCTTCCCCGCGCCGTGGGTGGCCCGCCGGGCCGGGGAGTACCCCGCGCTGGACGTGCGCGAGGTCGCCGGGACCAACCACTACACCCTGCTGTTCAACGACGCCGGGCTCGCCGCGGTCACCCGGGCCGTCCGCGACGTCCTGCCTGCTGTCTGACCCCTTCGCAGTTGATCATGGAGAACACGCCCTCAAAACGCCGTTTTGAGGGCGTGTT
>DATDBV010000148.1:0-7098 GCA_036524715.1 Nakamurella sp.
GCGTCCTCGGACCAGTACACCGGGCAGGAGGTGGTGCAACAGGCGCACAGGATGCACTTGGTGGTGTCGTCGAACCGGTCCCGGTCCTTTGCCGACTGCACGAACTCGCGGGTCGGCAGGTTGCCGTGGGTGATCAGGAACGGCTTGACCGCACGGTAGGCGTCGAAGAACGGCTCCATATCCACGATCAGGTCCTTGAGCAGCGGCAGGCCCTTGATCGGTTCGATGGTCACCTCGTTGCGCTTGTCCCCGATGAGGTCCTTGACCAGGATCTTGCAGCCCAGCCGGTTCCGGCCGTTGATCCGCATCGCGTCCGACCCGCACACCCCGTGCGCGCAGGACCGGCGGAAGGTGAGCGTGCCGTCGATGTACCACTTGATGTAGTGCAGGACGTTCAGCAGCCGGTCGCCGGGCTGCGCGGGCACCCGGTAGGACTCCATGTGCGGCGCGTCGTCCAACTCGGGGTTGTACCGCTGGATCTTGACCGTCAGCATCACCGCGCCCTCCGGGATCGGCGGCAGCTCGGCGCGATCGAAGGAACCGGTCGCGGTCTCCGGTGCGATCGTCATCAGTACTTGCGCTCCATCGGCTGGTAGCGGGTCTGGACCACCGGCTTGTAGTCCAGGCGGATGTCCGCGGTAAGCTCGTTGCCCTGCTTGTACGCCATGGTGTGACGCATCCAGTTGGCGTCGTCCCGGTTCGGGTAGTCCTCCCGGGCGTGCCCGCCGCGCGACTCCTGCCGGACCAGCGCACCGACCACCAGCACCTCGGCGAGTTCCAGCAGGAAGCCCAGCTCGACGGCCTCCAGCAGGTCGGTGTTGTACCGCTGCCCCTTGTCCTGGACGGACACCCGCGAGTACCGCTCCTTGAGCAGCCGCACGTCGTTCAGCGCCTCCTTGAGGGAGGCCTCGGTCCGGTACACGGCGGCGTTGAGGTCCATGGTGGCCTGCAGGGCGATGCGGATCTCGGCGACCCGCTCCTTGCCGGTCGACTCCCGCAGCGTGCCGACCATATCGACGACGACGGCCGCGGGATCATCCGGCACCTGAACGAAATCGGCGCCGTTCGCGTACTCGGCGGCGGCGATGCCGGCCCGGCGGCCGAACACGTTGATGTCCAGCAGCGAGTTGGTGCCCAGGCGGTTCGACCCGTGCACCGAGACGCAGGCGCATTCGCCGGCCGCGAACAGGCCCGGCACGATGTCGGTGTTGTTGCGGAGCACCTCGCCGGCGATGTTGGTCGGGATCCCGCCCATCACGTAATGGCAGGTGGGGAACACCGGGACCGGCTCATCAAGCGGTTCGACACCCAGGTATGTGCGCGAGAACTCCGCGATGTCAGGCAGTTTCGTCTCCAGCACCTCCTTGCCGAGGTGGGTGACGTCGAGCAGCACATAGTCCTTGTTCGGTCCGGCGCCGCGACCCTCGCGGACCTCGAGGACCATGGACCGGGCCACGATGTCGCGAGGTGCGAGGTCCTTGATGGTCGGTGCATAGCGCTCCATGAACCGCTCGCCCTGCGCGTTGCGCAGGATGCCGCCCTCGCCGCGAACCGCCTCGGAGATCAGGATGCCGAGCCCGGCCAGGCCGGTCGGGTGGAACTGGAAGAACTCCATGTCCTCCAACGGCAGCCCCTTACGGAACACGATGCCCAGCCCGTCGCCGGTCAGCGTGTGCGCGTTGGACGTCGTCTTGAAGATCTTGCCGGCCCCGCCGGTGGCGAGCACCACCGACTTGGCCTGGAAGACGTGCACCTCGCCGGAGGCCAGCTCGTAGGCCACGACCCCGGAACAGACCTCGCCCTCATCGGACTTGGACAGCAGCAGGTCCAGCACGTAGAACTCGTTGTAGAACTCGATGCCCAGTTTGACGCAGTTCTGGTACAGCGTCTGCAGGATCATGTGGCCGGTGCGGTCGGCGGCATAACAGGCCCGGCGGACGGCGGCCTCGCCGTGGTTGCGGGTGTGCCCGCCGAACCGCCGCTGGTCGATGCGGCCCTCGGGTGTGCGATTGAACGGCAGCCCCATCCGCTCCAGGTCCAGGACCGCGTCGATGGCCTCCTTGCACATCACCTCGGCGGCGTCCTGGTCGACCAGGTAGTCACCACCCTTGACGGTGTCGAAGGTGTGCCACTCCCAGTTGTCGTCCTCGACGTTGGCCAGGGCGGCGCACATGCCGCCCTGCGCCGCGCCGGTGTGCGACCGGGTGGGGTAGAGCTTGGTGAGGACAGCGGTCCGGGCGCGCTGGCCCGACTCGATCGCGGCGCGCATGCCGGCGCCGCCGGCGCCAACGATCACCACGTCGTACCTGTGGAACTGCATTGCAGGTGCTCCCGTCAGCTCATCGTGGGATCGAAGGTGAAGATCACCAGCGTGCCCACCGCCAGCGTCAGCACGACCGAGATCAGCAGCAGCAATTGCAGCCAGAACCGGGTGCCGTCCTTGCGGGCGTAGTCGTTGATCACGGTGCGCAGCCCGTTCGCCCCGTGCAACTCGGCCAGCCACAGCATGAGCAGGTCCCAGGCCTGCCAGAACGGGCTGGCCCAGCGGCCGGCGACGAAGCCCCAGTTGATCCGGTGGACCCCGCCGTCGAGCACGTTCATGATCAGCAGATGGCCGAGAACCAGGAGCACCAGCACGATCCCGGACAGCCGCATGAACATCCAGGAGTACATCTCGAAGCTGCTGCGACGCCCGGTGACGCGCTTGCGGGGGGCCCGCGGCGCCTCGATCCCGCGGGTGGCCGGCGGGTCGAACGCGGCCGTCATGCCGCACTCCCGAACAGGGCCGACACGGTGTGCCTCATCATGAAGTAGACGCCGGGGACCATCACCAGGAACCAGATGACCAGGATGATCCACAGCATCGTGCGCTGGTACCGGGCGCCCTTGGCCCAGAAGTCGACCAGCATCACCCGGATCCCGTTGAGCGCGTGGTAAAGCACCGCGCCGACCAGGCCGACCTCCATGAGGTTGACGAACGGGTTCTTGTAGGTCTCGATGACCTCGTTGTAGGCCTCGGGGGAGACCCGCACCAGCGCGGTGTCCAGCACGTGCGCGAACAGGAAGAAGAAGGTCAGGACGCCGGTGATGCGGTGGGCCACCCAGGACCACATGCCGGCATCACCGCGGTACACCGACCCTCGCCTGGGTGGCGGCGTCGCTTGCCCGCCGGCCACGACGGTGGGGTTGGACATGTCGTTGCTCGACCTCCGGCTCCGAGGGCTGGACGTGCACGTACGTGGTGGGACATGCGCGGCCCGGAGTCGGCGGTGCGATCGCCGGGCCGGCCACAGCGATCCGGGCCCTAGGCTAACCCCGGCTTCACAAGCGTCGCTCCCGGCACGCGTGTGACGTGATCGACAACCGCGTGTGCTTGGGCACATCGAGCGGATGGCGGGCGCCCCGAGCGGCCGTGCCGCTCCGATCACGTTGAGTGATCGAAGGCCCAGACGCGACCCTGGAAGAGCGGGAATATTACGGAGCGCGGATCGCCGATGTGGCAATTTTCCGGCATTTCGGACGACGACCGGAACAATTCGATCACGGAGCGATGTCATCCCTGGTCTTGCCGGCATACCCGCGAGTAGCCTCCGACGAAGCCCATTCCGCCGAGTCGGGCGCCATCAGGTGCGACTACGGCGGGCGCCAGCAGTAGGAAAGGGAGACTCAACGTGCGTCGAGCTGTAGGACTCAAGCTCATCGCCGGACTCGCCGCGGCCGGCCTCGCGCTGACCGCCTGTTCGTCCGGCAGCAGTACTTCGGGAACCACCAGCGCCGCCGCCAGCGCGGCCACGTCGGCCGCCGCGTCCGGATCGGCCGAGGCATCCGGTTCGGCCGCCGCGGGCGCCGAGATCACCGGCGACCCCAGCAGCATCAAGATCGGCCTGGCCTACGACATCGGCGGCCGCGGCGACCAGTCGTTCAACGACCTGGCCGCGTCCAGCCTCGACCGGGCCACGGCCGAGGGCGTCACGGTGGTCGGCGAGCTGACCGCTGGAGCGGGTGAACCCGACTCGGCCAAGGTCGACCGGCTCAACCAGCTGATCGACAGCGGAGCCACCGACGTGTTGGCCATCGGGTTCGCGTACGCCGGGCCGGTGACCGAGGTCGCCCCGGCCAACCCCGACGTCCGGTTCGCGATCGTCGACTCCACCGTCGACGCGCCCAACGTCGCCTCGCTGGTGTTCGCCGAGGAGGAGGGCTCCTACCTGGTCGGCGTCGCCGCGGGCAAGAAGACCACGACCAACAAGGTCGGTTTCATCGGCGGGGTGAACGTGCCACTGATCCAGAAGTTCCAGGCAGGATTCGAGGCGGGTGTCAAGGCCGCCAACCCGGACGCCACGGTGACCGTCAAGTACATCACCGAGCCACCGGACTTCAGCGGCTTCAACTCCCCGCAGCAGGGCGAGACCATCGCCACCGGCATGTACGACGAGGGCATCGACATCATCTACGCTGCCGCGGGCGGCTCCGGCGCCGGTGTGTTCAAGGCGGCAAAGACCACCGGCAACCTGGGCATCGGGGTGGACTCCGACCAGTACAACATCGCGTCGCTGGCCGACGTCCGGGACGTGATCATGACCTCGATGCTCAAGGGCGTCGACGTGGCCACCTGGGACTACATCGCGAACGCGGCGAACGGGACCCCGTTGTCCGGTGAGCACCGTTACGACCTGTCCAACGACGGCGTCGGCTACTCCACGTCGGGTGGGCAGATCGACGACCTCGTGCCCGATATCGAGGCGGCCAAGGAACAGATCGTGTCCGGCGCGGTCACCGTGCCGTCGACCACGAGCTAGTCGAGTCGGCCCGATCGTTTCCCAGCGATGCGGCCCCGGCGGGAGATTTCCCGTCGGGGCTGGCCCCTTTTGATTAACCCTCCCGCCCGTCCCTGCCTCCCGCCCGTCCCAGTCTGCTATGACTTCCTGACCAGCTCTGTCGTGGAAGCAGGTGCGATGAGTACCGACGCGAAGCCCACCACCGGACCACCGGCGGTCGAACTCACCGGCATCACCAAGCGGTTCCCCGGCGTGGTTGCCAACTCCGATATCACGTTCAGCGTGCGGCGGGGCACCGTGCATGCGCTGGTCGGGGAGAACGGGGCCGGCAAGTCGACGCTGATGAAGACCCTCTACGGCATGCACCAGCCGGACGCGGGCACGATCAGGGTCGACGGCAGCCGCGTCACCTTCCACTCGCCGGCCGACGCGATCGCGGTCGGCATCGGCATGGTGCACCAGCACTTCATGCTCGCCGACAACCTGACCGTCTGGGAGAACATCGTGCTCGGCTCCGAGCCGGTCTCCGGTGGGCGGCTGGACGCGCGCGGGGCCCGCGGTCGGATCGACGATCTGGCCCGCCGGTATGGACTGATGGTGGACTCCGGGGCCATGGTGGAGACCCTCGGGGTCGGTGCCCGGCAGCGGGTGGAGATCCTCAAGGTGCTCTACCGCGGCGCGAAGACGCTGATCCTGGACGAGCCGACCGCGGTGCTGGTGCCGCAGGAGGTCGACGAGCTGTTCGGCAACCTGCGCGAGCTCAAGGCCGAGGGCCTGACCATCATCTTCATCTCGCACAAGCTGGACGAGGTGCGGGCCATTGCCGACGAGATCACGGTGATCCGCCGCGGTACCACCGTCGGCACGGCCGATCCGAAGGCGGTGACCAACCGGCAGCTGGCCGAGATGATGGTCGGTTCGGCGCTGCCGGTGCCCGAGTTGCGCGAGTCGACCGTCACCGACAAGGTCGTCCTGCAGCTGTCCGGTGTCCGGGTGGCCGGCAACGGCGGGGAGCGGGACGTGCTGTCCGACATCGACATGGTGATCCACGCCGGCGAGGTGCTGGGTATCGCCGGGGTCGAGGGCAACGGTCAGGCCGAACTGGTGGACGCGATCATGGGGATCCGGCCGATCGCCGGCGGAACCATCGAGCTGGCCGGGGAGAACGTCGGTCGGCTGTCGACGGCCTCGCGCAGGGAGGCCGGCATCGGCTTCATCCCGGAGGACCGGCACCGGCAGGGCCTGATCCTGGAGGGATCACTGTGGGAGAACAGGATTCTCGGCCACCAAACCCGGCGACCGTCATCCCGGGGGTTCCTGCTGGACCGCAAGGCAGCCAAGCTGGACACCAGGCGCATCGTGGAGAAGTTCGACGTCCGGACGCCGGGTATCGAGGTCACGGCCGCATCGTTGTCCGGCGGCAATCAGCAGAAGCTGATCGTCGGCCGTGAGATGAGCGAGGACCCGGTGTTGCTGATCGCCTCGCACCCGACCCGAGGTGTTGACGTCGGCGCGCAGGCGGCGATCTGGGAGCACCTGCGGACGGCCAGAGCGGCAGGACTCGCGGTGCTGTTGATTTCCGCCGACCTGGAGGAGCTGATCGGCATGTCCGACCGACTGACGGTGATCCTGCGGGGCCGGCTCACCGGCACCTACGACCCGCGGACGGTGACCACCGAGCAGCTGGGTGCGGCGATGACGGGTGCCGGCGACGACCAGGTCGGGGAGGTCGCCTGATGACCGGTTCGCGTACCCGCAGGATTCTGCTCGGCGCCGCCGCCCCCCTCGGCGCGCTGCTGTTCTCGCTGATCATCACCGCGATATTGCTGGTGCTGACCGGACACAACCCCTTCGAGGCCTTCGGTGCGATGGCCTCGGCGTTCGAGCGGGTCAGGGTCATTCTGGGCACCGTCAACCAGACGGCGGTCTACTACCTGTCCGCGGTGGCGGTGGCCATCGGCTTCAAGATGAACCTGTTCAACATCGGGGTCGACGGGCAGTATCGGCTGGCCGCGATGCTGGCCGCCGCGGTGGCCGGCGCGGCCTTCATGGAATCCCTGCCGGGGTTCCTGCGGGTGGGGATCACGCTGCTGGTCGCGATGGCCGTCGGCGCGGCCTGGGCCGGTGTTGCGGCGCTGTTGAAGGTCACTCGCGGGGTCAGCGAGGTGATCAGCACCATCATGCTGAACGCGATCGCGACCTTCCTGATCGCCTACCTGTTGACCCCGCAGATGTGGGCGGTGCTGGAAGGCAACAACATCAGCACGCCGAAGATCACCGAGGGCGGTCAGCTCCCGGTCTTCCAGTTCGAGGGATCGAC
>DATDBV010000149.1:0-7662 GCA_036524715.1 Nakamurella sp.
GCGTTGCCCTCGAACCCGTCGGCCAGGCCGAACCGGGACCTGGCGATCCGGTCCAGGATCCGCTCGCCGAGATGACCGAATGGTGGGTGACCGGGGTCGTGTGCGCTGGCCGCCGCCTGCACGACCACCTCGTCGCAACCACCGAGGTCCTCGGCCAACTGCACCACCGCCGACGGGCCGCCAGGAGACCAGCAGCGCTACCGGAACCATCGCCAGCTCACCGACGCCTGGACCCAATTCCACTATCTCGTGCATCAGCATTACCCGATTCGGGCGGTGATCTCCGGCGTGGTCGTCCCGTTCCCCCGGATCGAGTACAGGTAGGGCGTGTTCGGGAACAGTCCGATGTCGGTGAACGAGGTGCCGGTCACCGTGGCGATTCGGATCCCCGATCGCAGCACTTCGAAGCTTGCGCCGGACGGTCCGTCCCACACCAGAGTGATGGTGCTACCGGTGGTGCCGCTGACCCGCAGGTTCGATGGGCTGCCGGCGGTCGGCGGGTCCGTCGCGGTGGTCGTCGTCGGGTTCGGGGTGGACACGGTAGACGACGCGCCGCCCAGAGTGGTGGACAGCTCGGGGGTGGTCACACCGGCGCCGCGGATCGAATAGACGTACGGCGTGTTCGGCAGCAGGCCGCGGTCGGTGAAGGTCGTGCCGGTCACCGTGGCGATCCTGATCCCCGACCGCAGCACCTCGTAGCTGCCGTCGGCGCTGCCGTTCCAGGCCAGGGTCAGGCTGTCGGCGGTGCTGCCGGACACCCGCAGGCCGGACGGCGCGGCGGTGCCGCCGGCCGTCGTCGTCGGCGTGGTCGTGCTGGTGCTGGTCGTGCTCGTGGTCGTGGTGGTCGTCGGCGCGGTGGGGGTCGGGGTCGGGGTCGGGGTGGTGGGCGGCGTGCCCGAACCGGCCGCGTACTTGACGTCGACGTAGTCGACAACCAACGGCACCCCGGGCCTCGTCGCGGCGGTCGGTCCGCCGCCCATGCCCGCCTTGTTCGGGAACGCCCCGCCCATCGCCACATTCAGGATGATGAAGTACCCGGCGTGGTCGGCCAGGCTCGCCCAAGTCTCCGCCGGCACCTGGTTGGCGTTGACGGTGAAGGTCAGCTCGCCGTCGAGATACCAGCGCAACTGGTCGACCGCGCCGCTGCGGTCCCACTCGATCGCGTAGGTGTGGAAGCCGGCCTGGCACGTGGTGACCTTGCACGGGGCACCGGCGTTGTTCACGCCGTTGTTGATGCCGTCCGGCTCGTTGCACGGACCGCCCCAGGTGCCGCAGTGCAGCACGTTGTAGGTCCAGTTCAGGCCCTGGACGTTCTCCATGATGTCGAACTCACCGATGCCGGGCCACGACCAGCGGTCCTGCCGGTAGGGGCCGCCGAGCATCCAGAACGCCGGCCAGTACCCCATCGCCTCGGCGCCGGTGACATTCGGCATCTGCAACCGGCTCTCGACCCGCATCAGACCGCCGGCCGGTGGCTTGTAGTTCGATGCGGCGGTCTCCACCCGGGCCGACGTCCATTGCCCAGCGCTGTCGCGTTGCGGGGTGATGTACAGGTTGCCGCCCCGGACGTCGACGTTCTCCGGTCGATCGGTCATCGTCTCGATCTCGCCGGTGCCGAAGTTGGCCGGACCGCCCGGGTACGAGGTGCCCAAGGTCAGGATCCACTTGTTCGGGTCGGGCAACCCGCTGCCCGTGAAGTCGTCCCGGAAGACGGTCTGCCAGGCCGGATCTGCCGCCGCCGCCGAACCCGCGGTGGCGATCAGACCGCCGGCCAGGGCAACAACGGCAGCGACGGCAACGGTGGCGAAGCGAGCGGCCGGCGGCCGGAGACGCAGGGACATCTGTGTCCTCTCGTGCGGTGCAGATCGTCGGATCAGCCCAAGGACCTGGCAGGCACGCTACGCACTGGCCTGATCACCTTGGGTGATCGGACGCTAGCACCACCTCCGTCACGATGCGCGCGGTCGGCGGGCAAGATCATCCGATTGGTGGAATCGCTCCCATCGGCTCCGCCAATCCACCGCCGTCAGGCGGGCGAATCCAGCAACTCCCGCAGATGCCGGTCGACCTGCGGCAGGTAGGTCGGCGCGGTGGCGAACAGGGCGAGGTGCCCCTGAACGTCCTCGATCACCCGCAGCTCGCCGGTGGGTACCAGCTCCTGTTCGGGCCGGCAGTCCCGGACCGGGAAGAACATGTCCTCGTCGATCGGCATGACGAAGATGCGTGCGGTGATCCGCTTGAGCGCGGCGGCCAGGTCGCCGTCGGTGTGCCGGGCAACATCGCCGTGCTGCCACTTCCAGGCCACGCACAGCAGGTCATTCGGATCCATCGCGGTGAAGTAGGGTTCCAGGAATTCGGTCAGGAACTGTTCCTTGGACGTGAAGTCCAGGGCACTCCAGACCTCCTGCTTCCAGAACTCGGTCGAGAATCCCACCACCGCCCAGATTCCGGCGTGCCGCTTGAGTCCGTCGACCACGTCCTCGTTCGAGGCGTACTCACCACCGTTGAAACCGGGGTCCGAGGTGATCGCGTCGATGAGAGTCTTGGTGTACAGGAAGTCGTGCGGCGTGTTCTGCGCGGTACCGGCGATCGGCGCGGCCCGCAACACCTTGTCCGGGAAACGCACCGCCCATTCGTAGGTCTGCTGGGCACCCATCGACCCGCCGACCACCAATTGCAGCCGCTCGATCCCGAACTCCTGGCGCAGCAGGCGTTCCTGAGCCACCACGTCGTCGCCGATCCGTACCCGCGGGAACTTCGACATGGCAATTGAGGCGTTCGGGCCATCGGCATTGTGCGGCGACACGGACAGGCCGTTGCCGATCTGATTGACGACGACGATGAAATACCTGGTCGGGTCCAGCGCATGGTCCGGACCGATGTACGCATCCCGGAATATCTGGTGGGTGCCGGAAAACCAGGTCGTCACCAGAATGGCGTTGTCCTTGGCCTCGCTGAGTTCGCCGAATGTCGCGACAGCCAACCGGCAATCCGGAATGGTCCCACCCTCCTCCAGGTCCAGCCGGCCCACGCTGACGATCCGGTAGTCACCGTGAAACTCGCCGGTGTAGTACGGGTTCTCGATCATGCAGGCTCCTGGCGGACGTGCCGGGCGGGACCCGGGCGGTGGATGAAGATCCATGATCGCCCGGGCGCGGGGTGCGCGGAACCGACGATCGCTCCCGATTCCGCTCGCCCCACCCGCCATCCGGCGGTCGCCGCCGGCTCAGCCGCCCCCGGCGGCGGCACGGCGTGCGGCCGGTGCCGGCAGGTCGAGCACCGTGGAGTTCCGCAACCGCCACATCAGGAAGGCAAGGCCCAGCCGGGTCCGGCCCAGGCCGTCGAGCGGATCGAATCCGATGACGCCGGCGATCGTGCCCACCCGCGCGGTCATGGTGCTGTGGTGCACGCCGCACAGCCGCGCCGCCTGCCGGACGGACCCGGCCCGCAGCAACGCGTCCAGGGTGACCACGCCCCAGGAGTAGGCCATCACGCCGTCCAGCAGATCGACGTCCGGCGCACTCGCGCTGCCCGGCGAATCGGCCAGCAAGCCGATCAGCGCACCGTAGTCGTCGGCCGTCACGACGGGCGCCCGGGAATCGCACAGCCGTAACGCGACCAACGCCGACCGGAAGGACCGGTGCAGATCGTCGACCCTGGCCGGGGTGCCGACCCCACATGGCCGCGCGTCCGGCGGCGGCGCGCCCTGCGGCACGACCAGGGCGTGGATGGGGCCGAAGCTCGTGGTCAGCACGTCCTCGGTGGCCTTCGGGTGCTCGTGCCAGGTCGCGAACAGGGGCGCCGCGAGCACCCGGTAGGTCCGCGCGGGGGTCAACCCGATGCGCGCGGCGCAGGCCCGACGATCGTCCAACTCGGCGTCCGGGTCGAGTGTCACGGCCAGGTCACGACGGCTGTCCTGATCGCGCCGGCCGACGCTGTGCCGGATCCGGACGGCGAACTCCAGGCGTTCGGTGATGATCGCGTCGTTCGCCAGCGGCGGTCCGGCCCGCTCCAGCCACACCGAGAAGTCCTGGTCCGGCGGGTCGGGCTGCTCCCAGGGGTCGGTGGCCGGCATCCCCCGGGGCGTGATGCGGACGAGGCGGACCGGACGGGATTGGCGGAATCCCGCGGTGCAGCCGGCCAGGGCCGCGGCGGCGCCGAGCAGGCCCCGGGTGTTGACCTGGCCGACGATCAGTTCGTCGAAGCAGGCGATCACCCGCAGCGCCGAACTGGCGTCGGGATCCAGCGCGGTCAACCGGCCCAGCAGTTCCTGCACCCGCCACCTCCTCGCGGCCGATCATTCGACCCTACGTGCCGCGCCGTGGGTCACGCCAGGCCGTCAGTCGGCCAGGATGCGTTCCACCCAGGCGTCGCGGGTGCGGATCATCTCCCGGGCGACAGCCGTGTGCGGCGCGAAGATGTCGCATCCGTGGAAGGCCCCGGCCCACACGTGCAGGTCCGCATCGCCGCCGGCCGCCCAGATCCCGCCGGCGTAGGCGATCGCCTCGTCCCGGAAGATTTCGGCCGCGCCGACGTCGATGTAGGCCGGGGGCAGCCCTCCCAGGTCGGTCGCCCGGGCGGGCGCCGCGTAGGCGGACACGTCCGGACCGCCCCGGGCATCGCCGAGCAGGGCGGTCCATCCGGTTTCGTTGCTGACCCGGTCCCACACACCGACGCCGTCGAACTGATCCGTGGACGGGGTGAGGCCACGGTCGTCGAGCATCGGGTAGTCCAGCACCTGGCCGACCAGCACCGGGCCGCCGCGGTCCCGTGCGGCCAACGCCAGTCCCGCGGCCAGGCCACCACCGGCGCTGCCGCCGGCGACGATCATCCGGTCCGGCCGGACGCCCAGTTCCCCGGACCGCGAGGCCATCCAGCTCAGCGCGCCGTAGCAGTCCTCCTGCGGGTAGGGGTCGCCGAACTCCGGTGCCAGCCGATGCTCGACGGTGACCAGTACCGCCCCGAACTGCTCGATCCAGTCCAGGGCGAGATCGACCCCGCTGAACCGGTCGCCGAACATCAAACCGCCGGAGTGCAGGTAGAGCACCCCGGGTCGTGGCCCGGCGGCCCCTGCCGGGCGCAGCACGGACACGCCGATCGGATTATCCCGATATCCGGGGATCGTCGCGTCGGTGACGGCGATGGAGCGTCCGGCCAGGATCTGCTCGATCGGCAGGGAGGCGTAGGACCGGCGCATGAAGGGCACCAGGTCCGGGGTCACCGTGGGCGGGAACAAGCCGCCGATGACGGCCAGTCCCGCGCGCAGTTCCGCGTCGAACCGGGGTCGTGCTGGCATCGGCCCTCGCTCCCTCGTCGCTGTCCGGCCCGATCCTCGGCGAGCCGCTGGAACAGCGTCTTCCGCACGGCAGCATGACCGCGGTCGCGGCCGACAGCGCGACGAGGGCGCCGATCCTGCGACCGTCCCCGCAGGTTTCCCGCTGCGGGTTGCGCGACTCGGCGGTTCGCATCGGTGATGGTGGACCCTCCGCCACCCACCACCACCGACGCACGAACCGAAACCGTCGGCCCTGTGGGCAACGATGGGCGGCAACGAATGGTTCGATCGGGTCTTGGCCGATCGGCTCGTTGGGAATCCTGCGGGCGAGGCACGATCCGGGTCGGCGGGCGTGGACGGGAACGGCGGCAGCTGCTGCGGCATTTTCGAACGCGACCGCCAGCACCTCGCGGAAGAAGTCGGTGGCCGTCGCCGATCACCTCGATGTGGTGCGGGTAGGCACCGCCCGACCGTTGCGCGGATCAACGCTGCCACATTCGGTGCGGCGCTCCCGCGACGTTGATCCGCACGGTTGGGGCGGCACGGCAGGGGTCAGACGTCCAGGCGATACCCGCGCTTGATGACGGTGGCGATCAGCTGCCGCTGCGGCAACGCCTGCCGGAGGCGGGCGATCGCAACCTCGAGGGCGTGGTCGTCACCGGAATCCGGCAGCACCTCCTGCAGCCGCGCCTTGGGCACCACCGCACCCCCGGCGTCGGCCAGCAGTCGCAGGGCGGCCACTGCGGTCGGCGACAGCGTGACCCGCTGCCCGTCGAGGGCGGCGCTGCGTCCGCGGATCTCCAGCAGGCCGTGCCGGGTCAGCACCCTGCGGACCCGGTGCTCGACCAGATACTCGCACAGCGTGCGGACCAGCGCGCCGAGCCGGTACCGGTCGGGGTGGATCGCGTCGATGCCGACGGCGTGCAGCGGCGCCGCGGTCACCGGCCCGACGGCGAACGGCACGACGTCGGACCGCATGGCCGCGATGATCGGGTCGAACATGTCGCGCTCGCGGGCCGCGACCAGCAGCGCCTCGGCGGCCGGTGCGCTGGTGAAGGTGATGGCGTCCAGCGTGCGGCCGGCGACGGCGTCGAGCAGCCGCACCACCCGCTGCGGCTCGGTCGGGGCGGTCCACAGGTAGGGGGCGACGGTGATGACCGTCGCGCCGGCGTCCCGGAGCCGGACGTGCTGTTCCTCATCGACGAACCCGTGCAACTGCACCCCGATGGTCAGGCCGGCCGCTCCGTCCGCCAACACCTGGTCGACCAGCGAGGCGGTGGTCTCCTCGTCGCTCATTCCGGCGTCCCGGAGTCCGGCGGCGCGCACGGCGCCCCTGGCCTTCGGCCCGCGGACGAGAATCCTGGACTCGCCGAGCACTTCGAGCAGGGGCGCGCCGAGCCCGGCCGCATCGGCGGCCTCGAGCCAGCCGCGCAGGCCGTAGGCGGTAGTGACCAGCAGGACGTCCGGTCGGGCCGCGATCACCTGCGCGGTCGCGGCGATGAGGCGCTCGTCCCGATCGGCGGGCACGATCCGGAGGGTGGGCGCGTGCAGCACCTCGGCGCCCCGCCGTTCCAGGGCCGCGATCAGGTCGGCCGAGCGCCGGTGGGCGGTGACCCCGATCCGGAAGCCGACCAGCTCCTCGGGATCGAATCCGACGACGGGTCCAGTCACGGTCTGCCCGGTCACCCCCGCCACGTCATCGCGGTCTCGGTCGCTACCGTGGGAGTCTACGTCGGGCGCGGTGCTCCGCCGGACGGTCGGCGACATGAGGTCACTCCCGGGGGCTCGAGTCGATCGGCGCCGACGGACGTCGGGCGGGACGATCGATCATCCCCGACCAGGATGTCTCGCCGATCACCATCGGCTCACCGTCACGGGCGCCCGGTGTGAGTCGGTCCGGCCTGCGGCGAGCAGCATCAAGCAGCCCCGGCGAAGCCGGGACAACCCCTCGCGGCGAGCGATGATCAGATATCGGGCCCCGCGAAGCCGAACAAGCGGGTCTGCCTGCGGAACTTGGGGGCGTGCGGCGGGCCCGGATGTTCCGCGGCCGGTCGGGCCGGGTCCGTGCGGCGCTGGACGGCGGGGCGCTGGACGGCGGGGCGCTGCACGGCGGGGTTGCGGAACTTGAGGGCGTGCCACGCGCCCGGATGTTCCGCAGGTCGGCCGCGCCGATGTCCGCGCGGCCCTTCACGGCGGGGTTGCGGAACTTGAGGGCGTGCCATGCGCCCGGATGTTCCGCGGGTCGGCCGCACCGACCTCCGCGGGGCATTGGACGGCGGGGTTGCGGAACTTGAGGGCGTGTCACGCGCCCGGATGTTCCGCGGGTCGGCCGCGCCGATGTCCGCGCGGCCCTTCACGGCGGGGTTGCGGAACTTGAGGGCGTGCCA
>DATDBV010000150.1:0-8344 GCA_036524715.1 Nakamurella sp.
GGCGGGCGCCGCGATGACCGCATTCTCGATCGCCGCACCCAGCCCGATGGTCCGCTCCCGGCGGTAGGGGTCGACGGTGGGCATGATTCGTTCGTCATCGGCATACACCTGCAGCCACGTCGGCCCGGTGGTGAACCGCCAGGGCTGGGTGTTGTGCGGGCTCGGCGCCAGCACCGCCGCCGCGACCAGACCGAAAATGCCCTGCGCGTCCGCCACCGCCGCCCACGGTCCGAGCGAGGCGCCCCGCGGTGCTCCGAACACTCCGGTGGATGTAGCGATACCCATGACGACCCCATCTGCATCTGTGGTGGGCTTGACTGCCATCCACGGTAGGAAGTGCCGGGTCGGGGCGGGCAGAGTCCAAGGTCCCGGCGATCGTCGTCGCCGTGCGCACACCCGGGAAACCACACGGTCGGGACCGACCGAAATGAAAGGCCGGCGCGCTCACCCGGAGGTGCTCGCGCCGGCCATCGACAGGCGGTGCTGACGCAGACCAGATCCCCCTTGCCGGATCCACACCGGGAGCTTCGCTCTGTCCCCGCCGCGGGACGTGACCGGTGCGATCCGACGGGCATCGTTCCTGTCGAACGAGGTTAGGCTAACCTCTGTCCGCTCTCCCGCGCAAGCCCTTCGCCATATTTCATCACGAGAACCTCGCGAAAATCGGCGGGGTCGCGCCGACGGCCGGCTGTCCACCGGCTCACAGCGTCGACCCAGGCCGCTGCCGATAGGCTGACCGGCGTGCCGGACGACGACCAGCCCGCGGGCCGCGGGGAGAACGAACGTCCCCGGCGCGACGAATCGGCCGAACCGCCGACCCAGCAGGGCAGCCCGCAGGACTGGTTCGACGACGACACCGGCCTGGGCCACACCCAGCCGTACGGCCCGCCGAACGACCCCACCCCGAGCGTGGTGCCGGGCATCGTGCTGGACAACCGGTACCGGCTCGAGGAAATGCTCGGCCGGGGGGCCACCGCCGAGGTCTACCGGGGCCTGGACGAGCTGTTGGGCCGGCAGGTGGCCGTCAAGGTCTTCCACCGCGGCCTGAGCGACCCGACCACGGTCGCCCGGCAGCGGACCGAGATGCAGGTGCTGGCCAAGCTGCAGCACCCCAACCTGGTCACCGTGTACGACGCCAAGCTCGGCGTCGAACCGCCGGCCGGCGCACCCCCGGCGTCCGACGACGCCGACCTGACCTACCTGGTCATGGAACTGGTGCAGGGTGGCACGCTGGCCAACCGCATCACCCCGACCGGGATGGCCCCCAGCGACGTCGCCCGGATCGGGGCCGCCGTGGCCGGCGCGCTGGCCGCGGTGCACGCCAGCGGCCTGGTGCACCGGGACGTCAAGCCCGCGAACATCCTGATGTCCACCGAGGGCGACGTGAAGCTCAGTGACTTCGGCATCGCCCGGGAACTGGCCGCCGAACGGCTGACCGCCGCCGTCGACGTCATCGGCACGGCCGCATACCTCAGCCCGGAGCAGGCCCGCGGCGCCGAGGTCGGCCCGCCGACCGACGTGTACGCCCTCGGCCTGGTGCTGCTGGAGGCGCTGACCGGCCGTCGGGAGTACCCCGGCCAGGCCGTGGAGTCGGCGGTCGCGCGGCTGCTGCGCGACCCGGCGGTGCCGGACACCCTGCCCGGCTCGTGGCCGGCCCTGCTGAGATCGATGACCAACGCCGAACCGGCCCGGCGGCCGACCGCGGCCCAGGTCGAGGCGACGCTGACCGGTCGCAGCCAAGTGCCCACACCGGCGCCGACTCCGGCCACCGCTACCCTGCCGCAGCGGGTGCCGCCGCCGCCCGCGCCCAAGAAATCAAATGCCGGCCGGACCTTCGCCATCACGCTGCTCATCCTGGCAGTCGCCGCTCTTGCCGTCGTCGGGGTCGTGGCGCTGATCCAGCGCAACTCGGAGACCGACACGCCCACGGTGACCACCCCGACAACCGCATCGACCGCGCCCTCGGTGGTGACCACCACCAAGACCGAGACCACCGAGCCGACCCGCCCCACGACAACCCCGTCCACCCCGACGACCACCAGTTCGTCGACGACCACCACGAGCAGCACGACCGAGCCGACCACCCCGACAACCTCGACGACGCCGACCACACCCACGACGCCGACCACCCCGACCACCCCGACCACAGCCATCAGTGCGGAGGAACAGCCGACCGGGCAGACGGCCACCGGCTCGCCCTGATCCCCGGCCGGTCAGGTCATCGCGGACGGGCCCTGGTCAGTGACCGGCCCTGGTCAGTGGCGGGACGCCGAATCGGCATCCCGCTCGGCGCTCTGATCGACCCGGGGCGGCCGCCAGGGGAGGTGGTCAAGATGATCGCCGAGGGTCACTCGTCGTGGGCGATCGCGAACACCTTGCGCCGAGGTCATCCCAACCCCATGGCGTCGGGCGAGGGGGCTCCGGTCGGGTCGGGTTGGCGGCGCATCCGCAGGGAGATCAGCAGGCCGGTGAGCCCGGCCAGGATCGGGATGGTCAGGGCGATCTGCAGAGCCAGCGGGCGGGCTTCGGTGTTGATGCGCAGGATCTCGGCCTGGGTGGCCGCCGGTTGGCCGCTGGTCAGGTCGGCCAGCTGGGTATTGCTCATCACCTGGGCATCCTGCTCGAGCACCTGGGCGACGTGGGCCTTCTCGTCGGCGGCGAGGACCGTGCTGTTGTCGGCCATCGTGGTGAAGGTCAGCGAGAGCCCAGCGAGCATGATCGCGCCGACGAAGGCCAGCCCGAAGGACAGGCCGAAGAGCCGGCGGCGGAGTTGACGCCGGCGGCCTCGCTGACCCGTTCGTCGGAGATCGGGGAGAGGGTGTAGTTGTTCAGCTGGGACACCAGCAGGCCCAGGCCGCAGCCGGCGATGATCAGCGGGATGACCAGGTACCAGCCGGACGTCGCGCGGGGGATGAGCGGGATCATCACGGCGAGCCCGACGGTGAGCAGGACGAATCCGGCGCCGATGAGGGTGCTGGGCCGCCGTTTGCCGGCGCGTTTGCCGGCCAGGATGGCGACGCCGAACATCGTGAGCGACAGCGGCGCGAGCGAGAGGCCGGCCTGCATCGCGTTGTACTCGAGCACCATCTGCAGGTAGATCGGCAGCGCGATCATGGTGCCACCCAGGGCGACCTGCTGGAGCATCTGCCCGGACACGCCGAGCCGGAACGTGGGTATGCGGAACAGGTCCGGGTCCAGCAGGGCCGCCTTCGCGTGCTGCTTGCGGCGTCGCAGCCACCAGATCAGGGAGCCGAGCGCGACCGCGCCGACGGCGATCAGGGCGGCAACGGATTCCCCACCTTCCTGCCAGACCAGGATGCCCAGGACCAGGCCGCCCATGCCGAGCACCGACAGGGCGGCGCCGACGACGTCGACCTGCCGGGGGCCGGTGTACGGGACGTCGCGGACGAGTTTGATGCCGGAAAGCACGACGGCGATGATGACGACCTCGAGCAGGAACCCGACCCGCCAGGACAGGTAGGTGGTGATGAAGCCGCCGAGCAGGGGGCCGACCGCGGCGGCGACCGCGGCGGCGGCGCCGACCAGCGCGTAGACCTTGCGCTGGGCGTCGCCTTCGAAGTTGCCGTGGATCAGCGACTGCATCGCCGGCAGCAGCAGGGAGGCGCCGATGCCGCCGATCACCGCCCAGACGATGATGACCGCGGTCAGGCCCTGGGCGACGGTCATGGCCAGGGCGCCGGCGGCGTAGCCGAGCAGGCCAAGGATGTAGGCGAGTTTGCGGCCGATCAGGTCGCCGGTCTTGCTGCCGATCAGGATGAACGCGGCGGACACCAGCGCCTCCAGGGCGATGGCCGACTGCACCCCGCTGACCGTCGTACCCAGGTCGCGGACCACCGCGGCGATCGAGACGTTCATCAGCGAGGTGTCGACCACCAGCACGAACATCGCCATGGCCAGCAGCAGGGCGAGGCGCCGGTCACCTTTGGGCTGATCCGCTCTCGGGTTTGGCGGCTCGTTCACGACGCCGCCCTTCCGCCGCACCTCGCACTATCGGTCGCGCCGAGAAGTGCGCCGCCGCGTTGGCGGTGCGCTCTGTCACAAAGCCCGCCCACCCGCCCCGCAGTCATGGCCGGATCCGATGCGAGGCGAGGATGAGGGTGGTCACATGAGCTCCTGATCTGGGCACCGACGCTGACAGGAATGATGGGGCGGATTCGCCGCCCGGTAGTCATCCGGTTCGGATGACCGGATTCCCCGACGTGGGTGTTTCACTCCGAATCAATTGTCCAACGGTGACCGGCCGTCCACCCGGAGGTTTGCACCGCTCGTGTGGTGCAGCGGGTGTTCCGGCCGGATGGGTGGTGCGCGGTGGCGTGCCCGGTGAGGGTGGTGGTCGGGATCGATTTCGAGATTCGGGTGGCCGGCGAGGTGCCGGCGCAGGTGTTGGCCGATCTGACCGACGCCCACTTCGTCCGGCGAGGGGTGGAGACGGTGCTGCACGGTCCGGTGCAGGACCAGGCGGCCCTGATCGGGATCATCAACCGGCTGCAACTGCTCGGGGTCGAACTGCGGGAGGTGCGGCAGGTCGCGTCGCCCGCTCGCGGTTGACGGCGGCGCCACCGGTCCCTGCGCTGTGGCAGTGACCACACGGCCCGCACGCGGCCGGCCGGTGATCGCTCGAGCCGGGTCAGAATGGACGGGATGCCGCCACCGACCGATCACCCCTCGCCGTTCGCTTCGGCGACCCGACCGGCCGGCGCCCGGGACCCGTTGGTGGACGGCCTGCGAGTGGTCGCGCTCGGCCGGGTCGTGCTCTGGCACACGTTCGCCGCTCCGTGGCTGAGCTGGATCTTCCCGGCGATGCCGGTGATGTTCTTCCTGGCCGGGTCGGTGCTTGCCGGTTCGTTGCTCGCCGGTTCGGCGACGGCCGGCCGCGGCCCGGTGGACCACCTGCGGCGGACGTCCCGGCGGGTGGGGCGGATCCTCATCCCGTTCTGGGCCTACTCGCTCGGGGTGCTGGCGACGATGCTGATCGTGGGCCACCGCCTGGACGACGCCGAGTCCGGGGCCACCGGCGGCTGGCGCCTGGCGCTGTCCGTGGTGGTGCCGCTGCACGCCACGTCCGGCACCGACCGGGACTGGCTGACCGGCCACCTCTGGTACCTCACCGACTATCTGTTCCTGCTGGTCCTGCTGCCGATTGCGGTGCTGCTGGCCCGGCGGATCACCGCGGTGGTCACCGTCGCGCTGCTCGGACTGATCGCGCTGGAGGTGGGCCCGCTGCTCGACCTGCCCGGGCTGACCGGCGCCGCCCGGGTGGGGGTGGGCGACCTGCTCTGCTACGGACTGTTCGCCCTGTTGGGCATCGCGTGGGCCGGCCGGCGGGGCGTTCCGCCGACGGCCCGCACGAGCACTGCCCGGGCCGCCGGCGGCACCGCGCTGATCGCCGCGACCCTGGTGGCCGGACGGTCCTTTCCGCTGCCCACGGGTTCGCTGAACGAGTCCTATCTGCTGTTGGCCGTTTCGGCGCTCGGCTGGTTGCTGCTGATCGGTGCGGCCGAGCAACCGCTGCGCCGGCTGGCCGGACGACCCGGCATCGCGACGACGACCCGGGCGGTGAGCGCCCGGGCTCTGACGATCTATCTGTGGCATCCGGCGGCCATCCTGCTGGCGCTGACCGTCGCGCCGGACGGTCCAATGGCCGCGCCGGTGACGCTGGGCCTCACCGTCCTGCTGACCGGGACGGCGGTCGTGGCGCTGGGCTGGGTGGAGGATCTCGCCGCCCATCGACCACCGCGGTTGTGGCCGGGCGTCCGATCGGTCCGTTCGCGGACGAACGCTCGGCGGATCGCGCTGGGCACCGCGGCGACCGCCACCGCCGCGTCGGTGATCGCGGTGGCCGCCATCGGGGTGTCCGGCCTGGTCGACGACCGGACCGGCCGGGTCATCGCGTCGATCCCCCGCCCGTCCGACCGCACGGCACTCGCCGACAGCGCTTTCATGGCGATGACCCGAGACACCGCGGTGACCGCGGCGGACCCGGCCGAGCTGCCGGCGGATGACCTGCAGGCCGCCCTGGAACTCTGGATCGCCACCCAGCCCGAGGTCAGCGATGCCGTGGTCAGCGTCGCGTCCGGAACCCGGACCTGGAGCGGAAACGGATTTCACCCGGACGGCGAACCGCCGGCCGCCGAATCATCGGTCGGCATGGCCTCCCTGACCAAGACGTTCACGGCCGCGCTTGCCGTGCAGCTCGCCGTCGAGGGATTGATCGATTTGGATGCGCCGGTCCCCGATCTGCCGGGGGTCGACCCGTTGCCCGACGGCGCGGCCATCACGGCCCGGCAACTGTTGCAGCACGCCACCGGCCTGGTCCAGTACACCGATGCGCCCGGTTACGACCCGGCCCAGGTTTACACCGCGGCGGAACTGGTGTCACTGTCCACCCGGGCGCCACTGGCGCACCCGCCGGACACAGCGGTGACCTACAGCAACAGCAACTACCTGTGGCTGGGCCTGTTATTGGAGGCGGCGACCACGTCGGATTACGCGACGCTGTTGCACGAGCGGATCACCTCACCACTGGACCTGCGCACTGTCGGCCTGGCTCCGGATGGCCGCCCGGGTTGGGTGGGCTCGGCCTCGGGCGGGGTCACGGCTACACCGGCCGATACCGCGCGGTTCTTCGACGCCCTGCTCAACCAGGGTGCGGTGGTGCCGCTTGAGGGTCTGCAGCGAATGATCGATCTGGACCACCTGAACGGCGGGCTCGGGGTGTGGCCGATGTGCCCGTGCGGCGAAGGACCGGACGGTCGGAGGTGGGCGACCGGGCTGGGTCACAACGTCGGCGACGGCGCGGCCTTTGCCTTCCCCGACGACCGGCTGGCGATCTATCTACGCATCGGCACGACCGGCGACCAGATATCCGCCGATCGCATGATCGAGATGCGCGATCAGCTGATGGTGCTGATGCGGGAGACGGCGCGACGGATCGACGACGTGGGCAACTGACCTGCGGACGGACCGGATGGTTCACCGTTCGATGTATCCTTGCCGTCATGGTCGTCGTCACCCATGGGGACGTTCTCGCCCGGTTCGGAGCGGCCCTGTCCGACCCCACCCGGGCCCGGGTGCTGCTGGCCCTGCGCGAAGCGCCGGCGTACCCCGCGGAACTGGCCGAACTGCTCAGGGTTTCCCGGCAGAGCCTGTCCAACCATCTGGCCTGCCTGCGTGGTTGCGGTCTGGTGGTGGCGGTGCCCGAGGGGCGGCGGGTTCGGTACGAGCTGGCCGACACCCGGCTGCGACATGCCCTCACCGACCTGCTCGGGGTGGTGCTGGCCGTCGACGGCACCCATGTGCATCCGCTCGAGGCGCGCTGACACCGCCCAGGGACGGCAACGCCGCCCGAACCGAGCGGTTCGGGCGGCGTTCGCGTCGGGGCTGACGGGCCCCTTTTCTCAGTCGGCGGCGATCAATCGCTCGCGCAGCTCGGCGACGTTGCCGGACTTGGGTAGTCCGCGGTTGACGAGTTCCTCCTGCAGCTGGACCTTGGTCCAACCCTCGTAGGACTCGGCCTCATCGGCGTCCTCGGCCTCGTCGGCGACTTCCTCCGTGTCGACAGCGGCTTCCTCGACCACATCCGGTGCGGCGTCGGTCGCCTCCTCGGCGGTGTCCGTCGCTGCCTCGACGACCTCCGGCTCGTCCGACTCCTTGTCCGACGCGCCCGGAGTGACGGCGGCCAGGGCCTGCTCGCCGGCCTTCGTCACCTGCTCGGCGATGTCGGCCAGCGGGCCGGAGAGCGTCTTGGCCTGCTTGCGCGCGGCTTCGAGGATCAACTCGGCCTGCTGCCGGGCTGCGGCGAGCACCGCCTCGGCGTTCTCCTTGGCCTGCTTGCTGGCCGCCTCGGCCCGCTCCCGAGCCGCCTCGATGATCTGCTCGGCCTGCTTGCGTGCCGCTTCGGTGCGGGCGGTCAGGTCGTCGCGGACCGACTCGGCCGCCTTGCGGGCGGCTTCGGTGCGGGACTCCACCTGGTCGCGGACCTTTTCGGTGGTCGATTCGATCTCGTCCCGCGCGGCCTCACCGACCTTCTCGCTGATGCCGAGCATCTTGTGCGCGAACTCGCGCTGACCCTCGAGCATCTTCTCCGCGAAATCGAAGACCTGGTCGATCACGTCGTCGGGATGAGGCGCCTTGCTGGGCGTCTCACTGATCTTCCCGAACGCATCCTGGGTGATCTTGGTCCAGGTTTCCACCGCATCGACAGCCTGCGCCTGAGTGGAGCGCACGGCTGCCGCGAACTGTTCCTGGGGGGAGGACATCACGTTCCTTCCGGTCGACGCCGCTCGTGCGCAACACCGTGTCGCGGCTGGGTTCAGTCATGGTG
>DATDBV010000151.1:0-5347 GCA_036524715.1 Nakamurella sp.
GGAAACCCGGGATGAGGCGCTCGATGTCGGGCACCGGGTCGTGGTCGGGCCGGTACAGCACGACCGGCACGAACCCGCCGACCGCGGTCAGATGGTGCGCCGACAGCACGTCGGCCATCTGCTGCGGGTCGGCCGGCAGGAACCCGTCCGGCCCGAATTCGGTGGCCGACAGGCCGACCTCGCGCATCTCGGCGAGGACCCGCTCCGGCGTCAGCTGGTAGCCCCAGCCGGGCACCTCGCAGACCCCCCAGGAGATCGGCGCACCGGCGATACGGTCGACACCCGAACGGTTTTCGGTGGTGGTCATGGGAGTTTCCTCTGGGTAGTCGGATCAGCGACGGACGTCGTCGATGCGGACGGGACGGTGCTCCTTGACCGACAGGGTGGCCGCTTCGGCCATCCAGGTGACGGCGAGCGCGTCGTCCACCGTGCACGGTGACGCGATGCGGCCGGCGACGACGTCGGTGAAGGCGCCGAGCTCGGCCTGGAACGCCGCGGCCAGCCGGTCCATGAAGAAGGTGGCCGGCGGCCCGGCCGGCCAGTCGACACCGGCCGCCAGATTGCGCAGCGGGGTGTTGTCGGCCCAGCCGGCGGCCACGCTGTCGTCGACGCCGTGCACCTCAAGGCGCACGTCGTAGCCGCGGGCGTTGTACCGGGTGTTGGAGACGACGCCGGCGGCGCCGTCGTCGAAGGTGATCAGCGTGGTGGCGGTGGCGACGTCCCCGAACTCGGCGAAGAAGTCGGCGCCGTGGGCGGTTCCGGCCGCGTACACCTCGACCGGCTCACGGCCGGTCAGCCAGCGGACAGTGTCGAAGTCGTGCACGCTGCAGTCGCGGAAGATGCCGCCGGAGAACTGGATGTACTCGCGGGGCGCGGGCGCCGGGTCCAGCGTGGTGGACCGGACCGTGTGCACCCAGCCGAGTTCGCCGCTTTCCACCGCGCGACGTGCGGCGGCGAAGGCCGGGTCGAACCGGCGTGGGTAACCGATCTGCACCGGCACCCCGGACTCCCGCACGAACGCCGCGATCTCGACGGCCTCGGCCGGGTCGGCGGACAGCGGCTTCTCGCAGAACACCGGGACCCCGGCCTCGACGCCGGCCCGGATCAGCGCGGTGTGCGCGTTCGTCGCGGCGGCGATGACGATGCCGTCGACGCCGGAGCCGAGCAGTGCCTCGGGCGAGTCGGCGGGCTCGGCACCGACCTTCTCGGCGACCCCGGCGATCGCGGCGGGGACGGCGTCGGTGACCACCAGCGAGTCGACCGCAGGCAGCGCGGACAGCGTCTGGGCGTGGAAGGCGCCGATCCGGCCGAGACCGATCAAGCCGATGCGCATGGGTTCTCCTCGTCGTTGACAGACCCTGTTGGTACATCAGCATGTCTTGACAAATACCGTGCGGTCAATGGCCACGCACCCATCAAAAAGTCCTCATCCCGGCTGTACCACGTCAGCTGTCGGCCATGGTTTCCACCTCAGCCGGGCCTCAGCGTCGACGAGTGGCATCGGCCCGCTCACGGGCAACGAACGGTTCCGCGAACCCGGCGCAGGGATGCGCAGGGTTAGGATCGGCTCCGATGGGATTCCTCGAGTGGCTCGCGCAAGCCCTCTGGTTGCTGGTCTTCGCGGTGATCATCACCGTTCCGGTGCGACGAATCCTCGGTGGCCAGGTGGGTCTCCCGCGCACCTTCCTGCTCTCGCTGGTCGCGTTGACCGCGGCGTCGCCGCTGCTGATCGCGATGGGTGAGGCCGGCGGATTCATCACCCCCGACGGGCAGATCGTCGCCCCCCTCCCCGCCGCCTTCGCGCTGGTCATTCTGACCTTCCTGTGGACCGTCGCGCTGGAGATCCTGGCGCTGGTCGTGCTCGAGGTCATCGCGCCGACCGGGTCCGTGCCGACCCCGCTCGCGGCCGTCCGGGGCCTGCGCGGCTGGTGGCGACGGACCCGGCGCTACCTGCGGTTGAGCTGGATCGCCAGCACCTGCGGGCTCGCCCGCGAGCTGCGTCGCGGTCCCGGCGGCCCGGGCTTCGGCGCGGCGCTGACCCGCGCGCTGAATCGTTCCGGCGTCACGTTCGTCAAACTCGGCCAGATGCTGTCGACCCGCCCGGACCTATTACCCGAGTCCACCACGGCGGCCCTGGCCCGCCTGCAGACCACCGCGGCCCACTGACGGCCGAGCAGGTGCGCCGGGTGCTGGTCACGCAGTGGGGATCCGGCCCGGAGACGATCCTGGCGTCCTTCGACGACAGTCCGTTGGCCGCCGCGTCGGTCGCCCAGGTCCATCGGGGGATGACCCGGGACGGCCGGGACGTGGTGGTGAAGGTGCAGCGCCCAAGGGCCCGCGCGGAGGTGTCGGCGGACAGCGACATCATGCTGCGGCTGGGGCGCACCGCCGAGCAGCGGTTCGAGTGGGCCCGCTCGATGTCGGTCGCCGCGCTCGCCCGAGGCCTGGCGGACAACCTCGCCGAGGAGCTCGACTACCGGGTGGAGGCGGCGAACACCAGGTCGGTCGCGCGCGCCCTGGCCGACCGCCCGTCGCTGGTGACCCCGGAGGTGGTGGCGCCGCTGAGCACCGACCGCGTGCTGGTGTTGAGCTGGTTGCCCGGGCGGCCGGTGGCGCAGGCCATGGACCGGCTGGACGAGTCGTCCAGGACCCGGATCGCCGACGAACTGCTCGCCGCGACGCTGGAGTGCATCTTCGTCCAAGGCGTCTTTCAGGCCGATCTGCACCCCGGCAACATCATGCTGCTGGACGACGATCGGATCGGCCTGCTGGACTTCGGGTCGGTCGGCGTGCTCGGGGCCGAGATGCGGCAACTGCTCGCCGCCCTGGTCCTCGCCATCGTCAATGACAGCAACGTGGCAGCGACGACCGCCCTGACGATGCTCTTCGAACTGCCGTCGGACACCGACCTTCGGGCGCTGCGCAACGATCTCGGTCGGACCTGCACCCAGCTTGCCAACGGACCACCGGGCGACGCATCGCTGTTCCTCCGGTTGCTCACCCTGATGGGCCGGTACCGGGTGGCCGTCCCAGGCGACATCGCCGGGGCGTTGCGCACGTTGAGTTCGCTGGAGCACACCCTGCGCACCCTCGACCCGTCCCGCGACCTGGTCAGCGCCGCGCGCGTGGCCATGCCCGGCATCCTGCGCAGACTCGCCGCGCCCGACCGGCTCGCCGGTCAGGCTGCGCCGGACGCGGTGGTCGCCGCGGCGGTCGCGCGCCGGCTGCCCGGCCGGCTGGAACAGCTCACCGATCAGCTGGTTCGCGGCGAGTTCGTCCTGCGGACCAGGGCGATGGCGGATCGCGGGGACCGGGCGTGGCTGCGCTCCGTGGTGGAGGATGCGGTTTCGGCGCTCCTCGCGGTCGCCGCGGTGGTGATCGCCGTCGTGTTGTTCGTCGCGCCGGACGGCCCGATGGTCACATCGACGGTGTCGCTGTACGACCTGATCGGGGCGGCCTTCGGGTTCGCCGGGATGTGCCTGGTGCTCCGTCTGGTGCTGCGGCTGTTCCCCCACCGGCCGTCCGACTCCGAGCCATAGGCGCGTTCGCGGGTTGATCGGCGACACTGACCCGGTGCCGTCGCATCCGTACCCGATCCGGGAGATCGCCCGGCAGGCCGGGGTGAGCGAGGCAACGGTCGACCGGGTGCTCAACGACCGGCCGGGAGTTCGGGCGAGCACGGTGTCCAAGGTGCGCCAGGCGATCGTCGACCTCGACCGCCAGCGCTCCCAACTGCGCCTGTCCGGCCGGACGTTCATGATGGACGTCCTGATGCAGACGCCGGACAGGTTCTCCTCCGCAGTCAAGTCCGCGCTGGAAGGTCAGTTGCCGACCCTGCTGCCCGCGATCGTGCGGGCCCGCTTCGACTTCCGGGAAACCGCCCGCCCGGCCGAGATCGTCAAGTCACTGCGGGACATCCGGTATCGCGGCTCGTCCGGGGTCATTCTCAAGGCCCCCGACCTGCCCGAGGTGGTGGCCGAGGTCGACCACCTGCTCGAGGCCAGGATCCCGGTCGTCACCCTGGTCACCGACCTGCCGCTGTCCCGGCGCGTCGGCTACGTCGGGATCGACAACCGGGCGGCCGGGGCGACCGCCGCCTACCTGGTCGACCGTTGGCTCGCCGACCGCCCCGGCGCGGTGCTGATCGCGATCAGCCGCAGCGTCTTCCGGAACGAGGAGGAGCGCGAGATCGGCTTTCGGTCGACCCTGCGCACCGGTTCCGACCGGCAGCTGGTGGAGATGACCGACACCGACGGCCTGGACGACTCGGTTCGCGACCGCACGATCGCCCGGCTGACCGAGCACCCGTCGATCGTCGGGGTCTACTCGATCGGTGGCGGCAACCGGGCCATCCTGGACGCGTTCGACGCCCTTGACCGGCCGTGCCGGGTCTTCGTCGGCCACGACGTCGACCGGGACAACCGGGAACTTCTTGCCCAACAGAGGATCTCGGCGGTGCTGCACCACGACTTGGCCGGTGACGTGCGCCGCGCCTGCCAGTTGATCATGCAGTTCCACGGAGCGATCACCGGGGCGGCCACCGCCATCCCCTCCCCCGTGCAGGTGATCACCCCGTTCAACATTCCGCCGTCCATGCAAAGCTGACCGATCGATGACCACCGGAGTCGAAACCGCATCCGCGGGGCCGAGCACGACGTGCCGCGCGCCGCGCGGATGCGGTTCGCCGTGGTCAGCCACACGATCTTCCTGTTCGTCGAGTATCACAGCTACGCCGCGAACCTCTCGCGCGATCAATTCGAGATCGCCTACCCCATCCGGTCTCTGTACGAGTCGGGCCTGCCGGCCGCGCTCGGCTCCGACGGGCCGGCGACCTCGTGGGCGGACGCCGACGACGTGTTCACCTCGATCGGAGCGGCGGTCAACCGGCGGGCGCACACCGGCGCCGACATCGGGCAGGCCGATCACCGTCGGCCAGGCACTGCTGCTCGACACCGCCCGGGCCGCTGCCGTCGCCCCGCTGTCCGGGTTGGGCCGGATCGAACCCGGCTAGTACTACAGGGCTAGATCCTCAACGTTTGCAGCCGGAGCCGGCGGCGGAAGTGCGCTCGGCGGGCATGGGTTTGGTGCTGACGGCGCCATTTTGACCAATGCAATGCGTGGGCGATGGCGTCGACCCTTGGAGCGGCAAGACTCAGGAGCCGGCGAATTTCGGCGAGGGTCAGTGGGACGAGCTTTCGGTGAATGCGTCGTGGCGAGTCGGATTCCGCGGCGATGCTTGATATGTTTGGGTGGGCGTTTGGTGGCCCGGTTGGTCGGGGTCCCCCTTTTTTGCTTTGTGTGCTGAGATGGCGAGGAAGGTGTGGGCGAGCATGGCCAGGGTGATGTG
>DATDBV010000152.1:0-3521 GCA_036524715.1 Nakamurella sp.
CGCTGACCGCCGACCCGAACGACGCTGACTTCGTCTACGCGGTCTGGGACCGGCTCAGCGTGCCGAACGGCACGGTGATCAACCCGGAGAACGTGATCGGTCTCGGGTTCAAGGGCCCGGTCCGGTTCACCCGCACCACCAACGGCGGTCAGTCCTGGGAGCCGGTGCGGACTATCTACGACCCGGCGGCCAACAACCAGACGATCGGCAATCAGATCGTCGTGCAACCCGACGGGACCGTGGTCGACTTCTTCAACGAGATCCTCAACTTCAAGAACAGCGATGGCGGCGGCAAGTTCGAGTTCAACCTGGCGCTGCTGACGTCGGAGGACAACGGCGCGACCTGGTCGAAGAAGCCGGTGCGCGCGCAGAAGATCCAATCGCTGGGGGCGGTGACACCCGACACCGGCGCGGCGATCCGGGACGCCGCCATCCTGTTCGACGTGGCGGTCGGCCCGAACGGCAACCTCTACGCCGTGTGGCAGGACACCCGGTTCACCGGCGGCCAATTCGACACCGTCGCACTGTCCCGCTCGACCGACGGTGGCGCGACTTGGTCGGCCCCGATCCAGGTCAGCAAGACGCCCTCCGGCGCCGGACTCCGGTCGCAGGCGTTCCTGCCCTCCGTCGAGGTCAACACTGCCGGCGTGGTTGCGGTCAGCTACTACGACTTCCGCAACGACGTCCCCGGCACGCCGGCCGACGAGCTGGCCGACCACTTCGTGGTCACCTGCACCGCCTCCTGCGCGCAGGCGGCGAGCTTCGCCGCGGAGGTCAGGGTCACCGACACCTCGTTCGACTACCTCGACGCACCGCAGGCCCGCGGCCTGTTCCTGGGCGACTACGAGGGTTTGGGCACCGACGGGACGGACTTCTTCCCGTTCTTCTCGGCCACGCACACCGGTGACGCGGCGAGCGTGTTCGTCCGGCGGGTCGGCCCGTAGGAATCGTCTCGGCGCTATCCACTCCCGGCAGCGGACACAGATGCAAGACCGACCGGACCGGTCGCCGCCGGCTTGCATCACCCCGGCCGCTTGGCGGCGCGGGTTCGGCGGTCCGGCATGGTCACGAGCTTGAGACCTTGGCCAGAGCGTCCTGGTCGCTGGTGACGACGTGTCGTCCAAGGTTCAACAATCTCGACCTGGATGTGACGTTCGAACTTATTTGGACCCGGTACGGCTTCCAATCGCCACCAGTATCAGATGCCGCTTATTGGGCAAGGCACCGGGCTGCCTGGATAGAGAGCACACGCTCCAGCTGGCCGATATCCTTCGAACCCTTGCCCCGGGCTACGAACGAGAGTCGATGGCCCGCAAGTAATGACGCGATCGCTAGCACGCAGCCGAGCTGTGTCAGAAACGGTCGTTTTCGGGACGCGGTTGGCGGTTGGCTAGGGAGCTAGCGATAAGCTAGGGCCGGGGAGCTAGGCCCGGCGGAGCCGGAATTCTGAGTCGAGTTTGACGTTTCGGGAGCGGTTCTGGCGTTGGTGGCGCTCGCTCCACAGCGCAACGACAGCGCACCTGACCTGCACATACGCACTTTGCGTCATGGTCACAATTCATCGGCGCAGCGAGTGGTGGCGGTCGGCCGTAACCGCAAAAGCGAGTTGTTCTGCCACCGCACGAGGGGCGCCGGAGGCCGCGGGAGTCAGAGGGACCAGAATGATCACCACGAAGGCCAGCACGGTGCCGATGCGGCGCCGATGCGGCGCCGATGCGGCGAGACGCCTGCATGTGCTGCCCCAGGTGATCAGGCGTTTGAACTGCTTGGTCGTTCAAGCGCAGCGACAGTGATGACAGTTACTCTCGCTCGACTTACCTCGCAATCTGGGGACGCGTGGACTCACCGCCCGACGCGAAGAACTCGCCGCATTGGGTGTGACTTCCGCCGGATCTGCGTCGACCACGGGCTGACCGGATGTCACCGCGAACGACCTGGGCTTGGCGAAGCGAGTCCGGCCAAAGTGCCAACCACGGTCCCCACTCGACGGGCGGCCCTTCGGCGAGGCGCTCCCTTCCGCACCCTGTGAGGCCGGACCTTCCGCGGTAAGGCTCGTCCTTACGCCCCATCAAGTGTCCACGACAGATCGCCGGGTCCCCGGCTGAATCAGGAGAAGTGCAATGAATCCGAAGCCCAAGTCCCGCCGGACGGCCACTCTGGCCGCCCTGCTCGTCGCGCACACCGCGTTGGCCGTTGCCCTTGGGTCCCCGGCCCACGCGGCACCGTCCACCGAGCGCGTATCGGTGAATAGCGCCGAACTGCAGGCCGACGGGGGTAGTGTCACCCCGGCCGTCAGCAGTGACGGCTCCTACATCGCCTTCAGCTCCGGCGCAACGAACTTCCACGGCGGCACCCACAACACCAGCGACGTCTACGTCCGGGACAAGATCCGCGGCGCGACCGAGCTGGTCAGCAAGGCCAGCAGTGGACAGTTCGCGAACGGCCGTTCGCTGGCACCGGCGATCTCCGGAGACGGCCAGATCATCGCGTTCCAGTCCCGCGCGTCCAACCTGGCTACGGGCGACTCCAACGCCGCTGACGACATCTTCGTGCACGACCGCCGCACCGCGATCACCACCCTGGTCAGTGTCTCGACCAACGGCGCGGTCGGCAACGCCGCCAGCAGCGACCCCGCGGTCAGCGACAACGGACGCTACGTCGCGTACGCCTCCGAGGCGTCCAACCTGGTGCCCGGCGACACCAACAACACCACCGACGTCTTCGTCTACGACTTGGTCAACCGCAGCACAACCCGGGCGAGCGTCGGCACCACCGGCGGACAGGGCACGGGCCCGAGCCAGAACCCGTCGATCAGCGGGAACGGGCAGAAGGTCGCGTTCGAGTCGGCCGCCGCCAACCTGATCGGCCGAGCGGACACCAACGGGTTCGTCGACGTGTTCGTCGGCACCCGTACCGGCGTCCAGGTCCGGGTCAACCAGTCCAGCCTCGGCGCGGAGGGCAACAGCTCCAGCCGTAACCCGGCGATCAGCGCCGATGGCAGCGCCGTCGCCTTCGATTCCCGCGCCAACAACCTGGTCAACGGCGACACCAACAGCCGGGCGGACGTCTTCCACCACAACCTGAGCACCCGGCAAACGATCCGCGTCACCAACGGCAACAGCGGCTCAGTGATCAACGACCCGGCCAACGGCGAGAGCGGTCAGCCGTCGCTCAACTCCACCGGTCGTGTGGTCGCGTTCCACAGCACGGCCACCAACCTGGTCAGTGGTGACTCCAACGGCAGCGTCCTGGACGTGTACGTGACGAACCTGGACCGCCCGCGCGGCGCCCAGAACACCCTCGCCAGCGTGGCGACCGGCGGCGGGTCCGGCAACGCGGCCAGCGCGCAGGCCTCCCTGAGTAGCAACAGCCAGGTCGTCGCCTACCACTCGAACGCGTCCAACCTGGTGGCGGGCGACACCAACGGCAAGATCGACGTCTTCGGGCGAACACTGCAATAACACCACCTGACGGCGCTGTGGGGTCGCTTCGTCTTACAGCGGCCCCACAGTTCGCGGAGC
>DATDBV010000153.1:0-4594 GCA_036524715.1 Nakamurella sp.
AGAAGATCGCCTCGACCGGGCAGACGGGCTCGCAGGCTCCGCAGTCGACACATTCATCGGGGTGGATGTACAGAGCCCGAGCACCCTCGTAGATGCAGTCAACCGGACATTCATCCACGCAGGCCCGGTCCACCACATCGATACATGGCTGCGCGATCACATACGTCACCGCGACTCCCCTTCCCATCGACCGAGGTCATCTCGACATCGCCGAGTTTAAGGGATCGGAATAGTTTTTACTACGGGGGGCGTCGCGGACGTCAAACTCGGGGTGAGCGCGCCGGTGGCGCCGAACCGCTGTCCGTGCCGTCTCGGCGCGGCAGGTCGACAATGCACAGGTCGGGGGCGACGAACGGGCGGATACCGGCCTGCTGGGCCTCCGGGACACCCAATCGACTCAGCGTGCCCTGCAGCAGACCCGCGTGGACAGCGCACACGACCTGGGGGTGGTCGCGCGCCACCTCGCGGAACGGGCAGGCGGTCAGCTCCACGTGTCGGCCGTCATCGTCGTCGACCACGCGCGGGGCGAATCCCAGCCGGGCGAACACATTCCCGACCTGCCGGGTGCCGTCCTCCCACGACAGGTCCTGCACCGGCACCTGCGTCTCCGCCCAGCGTCGACCCGCATCTTCTGCTCGCTGGCGTGTGACGTCAGGTTCCCCGCCGAGCGCCTCGGCCAGCACTGCCGCCAGTTCCTGGTACCTGTCGTCCGGGCCCGACTCCTGGCTCGCTTCATCGACCACCTGGTACAGCACCCGTGGTCGACCCGGTCGACCGCCGCGGTCGACGAACCGGTGGACGAGTCGGGCCTGCTCCAGAACATCGAGATGGAACCGGGTTGTCGTCAGATGAAGCCCGACCGCCTCAGCTAGGGCGGCCGCGTCCATCGGACTGTCGGCCGCGCGCAGGATGTCGAGCAGACGCCGACGTGAGGGCACCGCCAGAGCTGCATAACGACCCTCAGGCATCACGTCGGTCATCGGAACAGTTTAGAGGATCATGTTCCCCTCAACCCAGGAGCGACTGGCGTGGATCCGCGGGGTCGGCTGGGGCCACACTGGGGCAGGACTGCGCGGGGGCGGGTCGAGGTGCTTCACGACCACGGGACGTGACGGCATGCGAAACAAGACACCGCCTATCAGCGGTCCGCCTTGGTGTTGGGCGACATCTGAGGTGAGCACGTCGTAGCGGGGCACCGACGTTGCCGGTGACGACGTCCACGGGGTTGTCGATCACGCGGCTGCTGGTTGGTGTGCGACGACAATTCGATCACGGTGGTGGAAGCGCAACGGCCCTCCCCTTTCCTTGGCCGGAAGGGAGGGCCGTTCCTTGGTGCTGATGGAGGCACCCGTGATCATGGTAGGTACGGATTCGGCCGAGGTCGAGCGGCGGCTGTCGGTAGGCGAGCTGGTGTGCCCGTGTGGCGGGGCTTTGACCCGCTGGGGCTATGCCCGGGCGAGGACGGTCCGCGGGGCGGGGCAGATGCGACCGCGGCGGGTCCGCTGCGCCGGCTGCCGGGTGACGCATGTGTTGTTGAGCATCGCGTGCCTACTGCGGCGGGCCGATAGCGCCGAGGTGATCGGTGCCGCGTTGCGACAGAAGGCGGCCGGTGCCGGGCATCGACCGATCGCTGCCCGGCTGGACCGGCCGGCGTCCACGGTCCGGGGCTGGCTGCGCGCGTTCAGCCGGAACGCTGAGCCAGCGCGGTCGATCCTGGTCGGGCTCCTCGTCGAGATCGACCCGCTGCACGGTCCCGTCCACCCGGCCGGGTCGGTGTTCGCTGATGCGGTCGAGATGGTCGGCGCTGTCGTGGCTGCGGCCCGTCGCCGGCTCGGGATGGTGGGTGCGGTGTCGCCGTGGCAGCTGGCCTCCGCAGTCACCGACGGCCGCCTGCTTGCCCAGGATCTGACAGTGGCGGTGACCAACACGAACTGACCCTTGGCGCCGCCGGGCCGGTCGGGAAGCCTCGCCGCTTGTGTGTTCACCACGAGATGAGGAGACGAGGACGTGACCGGAAGAGACGAGGAGCAGGTCCGGGCGGAGCGGGCTCGGACGGTCGGGCTGTTCCGATATGCGCTGATCCGGGAGGCCGCCGACTCCGAGTTGACGACCAGGCAGCGGGGCCGGCTGGTCCGCGCCTTGGCGCAGGCTGAGCATCAAGGTCCGTTCGGGCAACCGGTCCGGGTGTCGCGGGCCACGATCGACCGGTGGATCCGGGACTGGCGCCGCGGCGGCTTCGACGCTTTGGTGCCGCCGCCACGGCGGGTGTCGCCGCGGACCCCGGCCGAGGTGTTGGACCTGGCTGCCGCGTTGAAGCGGGAGGTGCCGGAACGGACCGCCGTGCAGGTCACAGCGATCCTGCGCGCCCATGCCGGCTGGGCCCCAGACGAACGCACGTTGCAACGCCACTTCGCCCGGTTGGAGCTGACGACCCGCCCGACCGGGCAGCCACCGGCCGCGTTCGGCCGGTTCGAGGCCGACGCGCCGAACCAGCGGTGGACCGGGGACGCGTTGCACGGACCGACCGTGAACGGCCGGAAGGCGATCTTGTGCGCGTTCATCGATGATCATTCCCGGCTGCTGACCGGGTATCGGTGGGCCCGCCGCGAAGACACCGTCCGGCTGGAAGCCGCGTTGCATGGCGGGCTCGCCGCCCGCGGGATCCCGGCAACGATCTATGTCGACAACGGGTCGGCGTTCGTCGACAAGCAGCTGCTGCGGGCCTGCGCGTCGCTGGGGATCCGGCTGGTTCACTCCCGGCCAGGGCAGCCCGAAGGACGCGGAAAGATCGAACGGTTCTTCCGGACCGTGCGGGATCAGTTCCTGGTCGAGATCGGAACCGGTCGTGAGCTCGACGACCTGGTCCAGCTGAACACGCTGTTCACCGCCTGGGTGGAGACCGTCTACCACCGCCGCGACCATTCAGAGACCGAGCAGACGCCGTGGGACCGCTGGTCGACGATCACCCCGACGCTGCCGACACCGACCCAGCTGCGGGAGGCGTTTTTGTGGTCGGAGTGGCGCACCGTCACCAAGACCGCGACCGTGTCGCTGCACGGCAACACCTATCAAGTCGACGCCGCCCTGATCGGGCGGAAGGTCGAGCTGGTGTTCGACCCGTTCGACCTCACCGACATCGAGGTCCGCTGGCAGGGCCGGGCGATGGGACACGCGGTTCCGCACCGGATCGGGCGCCACGTCCACCACAAAGCCCGACCCGACGAGGCGACACCTGCCACTGCGGCGCCGACCGGGATCAACTACCTCGAACTCGTCGAAGCCCAGCACACCAAGGAAATCTCTGAACGGCTCCGCTACTGCCAGCTGCCCGACGGGCCGCTGCCCGGGCAGCAGCCGTTGCCCGGCATCACCGACCCCGACCCCGACCAGACCCATGACGACGACCACACCAGCGACGAGGTGCCCGCATGATCGAGAAGCTGCAATCCCACTACGGCTTCAGCCGCACCCCGTTCGGCCGCGGCCTGGCACCGCAGACGCTGCACCGCCACGGCGCCCACGCCGAAGCAGTCGCCCGGATCGGCTGGTGCATCCACGAACGTGGCCTCGGCGTGATCACCGGCGAAGTCGGCGCCGGCAAGACCGTCGCCGTCCGCGCTGCCCTCACCGCGCTGGACTCCAGCCGACACACCATCATCTACCTCGGCAACCCCGCCGTCGGCGGCCGCGGCCTCTACGGCTGCATCGTCACCGCCCTCGGCGGCACCCCCCGCTTCCACAAAGCAGCGCTGATACCGCAAACCACGGATCTACTCGCTGCCGAAGAACACGAACGCGGCCGCACCACCATCCTCGTGCTCGACGAAGCCCACCTCCTCGACCCCGGTCAACTCGAAGAGCTCCGCTTGTTGACCAACAGTGAGATGGACTCCCACTCACCATTCGCCTGCCTGCTCGTCGGTCAACCCACCCTGCGACGCCGGATCAAGCTCGGCACCTTCGCCGCCCTCGACCAACGGATCACCCTGCGGTATGCGATGGCCGGGATGACCGATACCGAGACCGCCGGCTACCTCAGCCACCACCTGAAACTCGTCGGCCGGTCCGACACCTTGTTCAGCGACGACGCGACCGCGTTGATCCACCAGGTCTCCCGCGGCCTACCCCGAGCGGTGAACAACCTCGCCATCCAAGCCCTGGTCGCCGCCTACGCCGCCAACAAGACGATCGTCGACGAATCTAGCGCCCGAGCCGCCGTCGCCGAAGTCACCGCCGAATGAACCCGTCGGCGACAACCTGACCACCAGCCCGACACCACGAAGACCAAAACCCCGCCGAAGCAGTCGGCGGGGCCTCTTCATGCCACCAGAACATCCTCACCATCAATGACACCGTCATCCTCATCCTGAGCGCCGTTCAACACACGGGAGGAGTCGGAGGATGTCCGGTCTCAGACAACTTGTCAGTGCTGTAAGTGGCCTGATGCTGTCTCACGCATCTCGTCAGTGCCGGATGATCATGTATCCGCCGTACACGGCCCGGGACAAGTGTCATACGGCCGCCTATCGGACAACGCCGAGCGATAAGAGTGATAAACGGGTCGCTGCCTGCTTCTTTGCCCCGCGCATGCTTC
>DATDBV010000154.1:0-2415 GCA_036524715.1 Nakamurella sp.
CTCGGGGTCGAACGGGTCTTGCTGTCCACCGACACCTTCGGGATCGCCGCCGGCGTGCAGCGGGAGATGACCCGCATGTGCAACGCCCGCTCCACCGCCCACCTGCGCTGGCCCAAGGTCGAGTTCCTCGAGCTGGACCACCCGACCGGCACCGCGCCCGACACCACCGCCTACGCCAGGATCATGGCCGGACAGTGTTCCGCCGCCGTCGTACTGCTCGGGGGCGACGGCACCATGCGGGCCGCGGTGCCGGGGCTGGGCGACACCCCGATGCTCGCCCTGTCCACCGGCACCAACAACGCGTTTCCGATCATGCTCGAGGCCACTGTCGCCGGCATGGCCTTGGGTATGATCGCCGTCGGAGTCGCCACTGCGACCGAGACCCGCTGCAAGATGCTGCATGTCGAGGTGCGGCGGGGCAGCGGTCGGGTCGATCACGAGGTCGCCCTGGTCGACGCTTGCGTCAGCACCACGGTCGACGTCGGGTCCCGGGCCCTGTGGACCGGAACCTCGCTGCGCGAGCTCTACTGCACGTTCGGCGAACCGCACGGCATCGGCCTGTCATCCATCGTCGGCCGGCTGATGCCGACCCACCGCACCGACAATCATGGTGCCGCCGTGCTGCTCGACGATCCGGCGCGGGCCGCGCACACCGTGCTCGCCCCGCTGGCTCCAGGCCTGCTGCAACCCGTCGGGGTCAGTCAGGTCGGCGAACTGCCCCCGGACCGGCCTCGCCCGATCCGGGAGCGCCGGGGCACCGTCGCCGTTGACGGCGAACGCGAGATCGAGTTCGGTCCCGACGACACGGTCACCGTCACCCTGCGGCACGACGGTCCCCGGGTGATCGACGTGCCCGCCGCCCTGGGCGCCTCGACCGCCCGGCACGCCCTGCTTTCTCGATAGTCCAGCCCCGGCCACCACCGGGCAAGAATTGAAGGAGTCACCATGACCCAGATGCTCAGCCGCCCGACGGATGTCGACGACGGTCTGACCCCGGAGCGGCTGCTCCGGGCGTACCGGACGATGAAGTCGATCCGGATGTTCGAGGACCGGGTGCACGACGAGTTCGCCACCGGCGACATCCCCGGCTTCGTCCACCTGTATGCCGGGGAGGAGGCCTCGGCCGCCGGCATCTGCGCCCATCTGGACCAGGACCGGGACACCATCGCCTCCACCCACCGCGGGCACGGGCACTGCATCGCCAAGGGTGTCGACATCAAGCCGATGATGGCCGAGATCTTCGGCAAGACCACGGGTTCCTGCCGCGGCAAGGGCGGCTCGATGCATATCGCGGACCTGTCCAAGGGCATGCTCGGGGCCAACGGCATCGTCGGCGGCGGTCCGCCGTTGATCTGCGGCACCGCCCTGGCGTCCAAGATCAAGGGTGACGGCGGGGTGGGCGTCGCGTTCTTCGGCGACGGCGCGTCCAACCAGGGCACCACCGCCGAGGCGATGAACCTCGCCTCGGTGTGGAACCTGCCGGCGATCTTCGTTGCCGAGAACAATGGCTACGCCGAGGCAACCGCGGCCAAGTGGTCGGTCTCCGCCGACAACATCGCCGACCGGGCCGCCGGCTACGGCATGCCCGGCGTGATCGTCGACGGCTTCGACTTCTTCGCCGTCCACGAGGTCGCCGGCGAGGCCATCCGCCGGGCCCGCGAGGGCGGCGGCCCGACCCTGATCGAGGTCAAGCTCACCCGCTACTACGGCCACTTCGAGGGCGACCAGCAGACCTATCGGCCTCGCAACGAGATCGGGAATGCTCGCGAGAACCTGGACTGCCTCAAGCGGTTCCGGGCCCCGGTCATCGAGACCGGCCGGCTCACCGACGCCCAGCTCGACCAGGTGGACGCCGAGGTGGCCCTGCTGATCGACGAGTCGGTCGCCGAGGCCAAGGCCGCCGCCGTACCCGGCGCCGCCGACCTGCTCACCGACGTGTACGTCAAGTACTGAACATTGCTCGCCGCAAGGGCTTGACCGGGCTCCGCCCGGGCCGTTCCACGAACACAGCTCGCCGCAAGGGCTTGACCGGGCTCCGCCCGGGCTGTCCCACCCGTCGAAATCGAACAGGGAGACAACGATCATGGCAACACGCACGATCAGCTACCGCGAGGCGGTCAACGAGGCCCTCGCGCAGGAGATGGAACGCGACCCGAGCGTCATCGTGATGGGCGAGGACGTGGCCGGCGGGGTGGCTGGCGACGGCGACGACGACGCCTGGGGCGGCGTTCTCGGCGTCACCAAGGGCCTGTACCCAAAGTTCCCGGACCGGGTGCTGGACACCCCGATCACCGAGTCCGGCTTCATCGGTGCGGCGGTGGGCGCCGCCACCCGCGGGTTGCGCCCCGTCGCGGAGCTGATGTTCGTCGACTTCATGGGGGTGTGCCTGGACCAGATCATGAACCAGGCGGCCAA
>DATDBV010000155.1:0-2956 GCA_036524715.1 Nakamurella sp.
GTGGTCACGCCGACCTCGCCGCCGGTCTTGCGCAGGTACTCGCCCCACTCGTCGTGCAGTTCGGTGGGGAACGGGCCGGAGCCGACCCGCGTGGTGTAGGCCTTGAGGATGCCCAGCACCGCGGTGATCGCGGTCGGCCCGATGCCGGCGCCGACCGCCGCGCCGCCGGCGGTCGGGTTGGAGGAGGTGACGTAGGGGTAGGTGCCGTGATCGACGTCCAGCAGGGTGCCCTGGGACCCCTCGAGCAGGATGTCGTCGCCGCGGGCGACGGCCCGGCCCAGCTCCAGCCGGGTGTCGGCGATCCGGTGCTTGAATCCCTCTGCCTGGTCCAGTACCTCGTCGACGATCCGGTCGGGCTCCAGCGCCTTGCGGTTGTAGATCTTGACCAGCATCTGGTTCTTGATGTCCAGGGCGGCCTCGACCTTCTGCCGCAGGATCGACGGGTCGAGCAGGTCCTGCACCCGGACACCCATCCGGGCCACTTTGTCGCCGTAGGCCGGGCCGATCCCGCGCCCAGTGGTGCCGATCTTGGCCTTGCCCAGGTAGCGCTCGGCGACCTTGTCGATGGCCACGTGGTACGGCATGATCAGGTGCGCGTCGGTGGAGATCATCAGCCGGCTGGTGTCCACCCCCCGGGCGTCCAGGCCACCCAGTTCGGTGAGCAGCACACCGGGGTCAATCACGACGCCGTTGCCGATCACGTTGGTCACCCCCGGGGTCAGGATCCCGGACGGGATGAGGTGCAGTGCGAAGGTCTGACCGTCCGGCAACACCACGGTGTGGCCGGCGTTGTTGCCCCCCTGGTAGCGGACCACCCACTGCACGCGTTCGCCGTACAGATCGGTCGCCTTGCCCTTGCCCTCGTCGCCCCACTGGGCGCCGATGAGCACCATCACCGCCATGGCACACTCCCATCCGTCGACGGCACGCCACCCGACGGTGGCCGGGCACCGCGCGGGTGGAACCCGGACGGTCCGGCCGCGATGCGCCAGAGGGAAAGGGTAAACGGTGAGCGAACCTCCTGGGCTCACCGTGCTGTGGTGCGGCGGCGATTCGACCTCCGACGGGCGGTTCCGGCCGATCCTGGACGCCGCCCGGCCGGCCGAGATCCACCCCATCGGCCCCCGGCCGGGCAAGCAGATCGACCCGCTGCTGACCGGGCGGGTGCTGATCATCGGCGACGACGCGGACCTGGCCGCGGTGGCCCTCCGGCTGCTGCGGCGGAACCTCCTGGCGACCGTCACCCTGGCCTACGCCACCGCCGAGCCCACCCCGGTCATCCGGCTGCACCGCCTGCCGACCGGCCCGGCCGCCGTCGACCTGGCCCGGACCGGCGGGGCCGAGGAGGTCAACCTGGTCCGCGACGACGTCGGCGGCGTGCTGGTCGGACTGGGTGAGCTCGGTCCGATCACCGCCGGCACCGTTTACGTCGACGAGCGACGGGTGCTCCGCGGCCCGGCCGAGCGGATCCGCGTCGCCCCCGATCCGGCCAACGGGCTCGCGGTCACCGTCGTCCGGCGGCGGGTGGCCGGGGTGTTCGGGCCCCGCCCGACCACCACCCTCGGGCGGGCCGTGCAGCTGGGCATGGCCCCGACCACCGTCCGTTCGGACGGCCGGGACCACCCGCGGCCGATGGACCGGTGGACGTTCTACAAGCACACCGAACCGCTGCGTCTGGTGCGCCGTTTGCCCTGACCGCCGCAGGTGGCACCCTAGGACCATGCGTCTGATCACCCAAAGCCTCAAGCTGCGTAACGTTCGGTACGACGTCCGGGGACCGATCCTGGAGGAGGCCGAGCGGCTCGAGACGCAAGGGCACAAGATCCTCAAGCTCAACATCGGCAACACCGCACCGTTCGGGTTCGACGCGCCCGACGCGATCCTGGCCGACATGATCCACAACCTGCCCGAGGCGCAGGGTTACAGCGACTCCCGCGGCATCTACTCGGCCCGCACCGCGGTCGCGCAGTACTACCAGTCCCGTGGGCTCAAGAATGTCGACGTCGAGGACGTCTACATCGGCAACGGCGTCTCCGAACTGATCTCGATGGTGCTCACCACCTTCATCGACAACGGCAACGAGGTGCTCATTCCCGCTCCCGACTACCCGCTGTGGACGGGCGCGGTGACCCTGACCGGCGGCACCCCGGTGCACTACCGCTGCGACGAGGCCAACGGCTGGATCCCGGACCTGGCCGACATCGAGGCCAAGATCACCGACGCCACGTTCGCGATCGTCATCATCAACCCGAACAACCCGACCGGTGCCGTCTACAGCGCGGACGTGGTGCGCGGGCTGGTCGACATCGCCCGCAAACACGACCTGGTCGTGATGGCCGACGAGATCTACGAGAAAATCATCTTCGACCACCACGTGCACCACCACGCCGCCACCTTCGCCGGCGACGACGTGCTCTGCCTGACGTTCAGCGGCCTGTCCAAGGCGTACCGGGTGTGCGGGTACCGGTCGGGCTGGGTGATGGTCTCCGGACCCAAACACCTGGCCACGGACTTCCTCGAGGGGCTCACCCTGCTGGCGAACATGCGGATGTGCGCGAACGTGCCCGGCCAGCACGCCATCCAGACCGCGCTCGGCGGCTACCAGTCCGTCAACGAGCTGATCGTGCCGGGCGGCCGGTTCTACGAGCAGAGCAAGCTGGCCTGGAACCTGCTCAACAAGATCCCCGGGGTGACCTGCACCGAGCCGCAGGGGGCGCTGTACTGCTTCCCCCGGCTCGACCCGGAGGTCTACCCGATCGTCGACGACCAGGAGTTCGTCATCGACATGTTGCGGGCCAAGAAGATCCTGGTCACCCACGGCACCGGCTTCAACTGGTTCGAGCCCGACCATTTCCGGCTGGTCACCCTGCCGGCGGTGGACATCCTGGAGGAGGCCATCGGCCGGATCGCCTCCTACCTGGAGTCACTGCGCGAGTAGCCGGCCGACACTCATCCC
>DATDBV010000156.1:0-9267 GCA_036524715.1 Nakamurella sp.
GGCCGCGGGCTACATCGTGCAGACGGGCATGGATCCGGCGCACTACCTGCACCTGTTCCGGCGGCGACGCGCCCAGTTGCTGCGGCGGGGGGTGCCGGACGACCACCGGGGGACGATCGAGACCACGTGGCGGTTGGCCCACGCCGAACTGTCCGAGTCCCATCCGGCCGCGGTGCAGTTCATCGCCCTGTGCTCCGTGCTCGCCCCCGAGATCATTCCGCTCCGGATGATCACCGCACATCCCGACCTGCTACCCGGCGCCCTGGCCGCCGCCGCGCTGGACGAACTGGAACTGGAGGATGCGATCCTCCAGTTGCGGCGGTTCTCGTTGCTGTCGCGCACCGATGAGCACATCGCGGTGCATCTGCTCGTGCAGGCGGTGGTCGCCCATTCGCTGCCGGCCGGTCAGCTCGAGGGGTCGGTGCAGTGCGCGGCCGCACTGCTCCGGGCGGAGGCGCCGACCGATTTCGAACCGCGTGACACCTGGCGGGAGTGGGAGCCGCTGATCCCGCATATCCGGGAGATCGCCAGGAGCTCGCGCAATGCCCGTCAGGTGGACGCCGGCTTCATCGAACTCACCCATGCCGCGGTCGGCTACCTTTCGACCCGGGGACAGTTCACCGAGGCCCTCGACCTGATGCGGGACAGTCACGAGCTGATGGAGGCGAGCGCGGCCGGGGACGAGGCGATCGGGCGGTCGCTGACCCTGCTGGGCGAGTCCTTCGAGCAGTGTGGTTTGCTGCGGCGGGCGATCGACGTTCAGGAGGCGGCGATCAAGCTGCTCCAGGTCGTCACCACGCCGGACGACCCATGGTTGGCTCGGGCGCTCGGCGGCCTCGGTCGCGTACTGACCTGCCATGCCGGCGTGTCGCTGTGGAAGCCGTCCGAATTGGCGGACGCCGAGCAGCGGTTCGTCAACGCGTTGCGCGTTCTCGGTCCGGCTCTCGGCCAGGAGAGCCCGGTGGTGGCCAAACTGCACGGGGCCCTGGGGCAGGTGCGTCAGGACCGGGGTGATCTGCCCGGTGCCCGGGTATGCCTCGAACGAGCACTGGCCATCACCGAGTCGGTGCTCGAGCCCGGCCACCCCGAGATCGGTCACTGCCATGACCGGCTGGCCTTCGTGCTGGCGTTGTCGGGGGAGGCCGACCGGAGCCTTCGCCTCTACAAGAGGGCGGCGCGCCTGCTCGCCGACTCGTACGCACCGGACCATCCCTGGGTGGCCTGGTCGCTGTCGAATCGGGCGATGCTGTTGCTGTCGCTCGGTCGCACCGCGGAGGCGTTGAGCGCCCAGAACACGGCGCACCAGATCTTCCGCACCGACGCCGGTGAGCATCCGGCCGCGGTGGCGATCAGCTCCTGGCGGCTGGCCCGCATGCACGCCGCTCGCGGGAACCTGGATCAGGCGTGTGAGTTGCTCGAGCCCGCCATTTCGTCGGCGTCGGAACTGCTCGGGCCCGATCACGGGGACGTGATGGCGATGCAGGCCGACCTGGCCGGCTACCTGCGCGCGGAAGTGAGCTGAATGGATTCCGCGGGATTCCGGTAATTCTGGTGCGTCGGCGCCGTCGTTGCACCAGAATATCGGATGGCGTTGCTCGGCGGCGTCGTCGGCACTCCTTTCGACGAAAGACGAGGGCTATGAGCGAAGCGGTGAACGGCGCAGCGGGAAACCCGATCCCGGGGGTCATGCGCATCCGATACCATTCCTGGCGGGACCGACCACCGCATCGCGTGACCCTTCGCCTGATCGGCGAGTCCGAGCAGGTCGCGGGACGTTATGCCGACTCGACGTGGGTGTTCGACATCCCACCCACGGAACGAGATTTCGAGCTGATCCTGGACGGTCAGGTGGTATCGAAAAAGGCCAAAGTCGTCCCGCCGGCGGCCGCGATCGACCTCGACGAAGGTAAAGTCGCGTTCGGCTCCGCCCCTATCCCGATCGATGACGGGCGCCTGCAGCAGTTGTGGTTCAAGCAGGGTGTGGTCGACCAGGACCGCTGGGACGTCATCGTGGTCGGCACCGGCATCGGCGGCGGCTCGGTGATAGCCGAACTCTCCCGTCAGCAGTACCGGGACAAGAGTTGGCGGAAGTTCACGGTGCTCGGCCTGGAAGCCGGATCACTGCTGTTCACCGGTCACGTGGCCAATCAGCCGCGGGTATTGTTCGGACAGTCAGGTCGTGGTGCGACCGCCCTGTGGAACAGCCTCAGTGAGCTCGGTAGCCGGCCGTATTCGCTGTCCAATGCCCTGAAGGCCAAGGACGCCTGGGGCGGGTACCAGGTCTTCGCCCTCGGCGGACGCAGTCTGTTCTGGGGTGGCCTGTGCCCCCGGATGGACCGGGCGGACCTGACGGCCTGGCCGGACAACGTGGTAGCCGAACTCCGCGGGCCCAACCGCTTCGGACCGGCGTACTACGACCGTGCCGAAGAGACGCTCGGCGTCCACAAGTCACGGCGTACCGGTCTGGAGCGTGATTGCCTCCGCCTGCTGAACCGGCTGTATCCCGGTCGAGTGAACGATCCGGCCCCGGTGGCGATACCGCGCCCGAAACGTAGCGACTGGACCATCCCGGACGGCATGTTCTCCACCGCCGAACTGCTGCTCGCCCAACGGCTGGGTCGGGCGGACGGCGAGGATTCCTACGGCCCGCCGTATATCGACCTGGCGCAGTTGGTCGTCGCGATCGAACCCGACGCCGACGGCTGGGTGGTGCACGGTGTCGATCTGCGCGACGGCTCGCCCACCTGCCGGCGCGCGAGGAAGGTGGTGCTCGGGGCCGGCACGATCGAAACCCCGCGCATCATGAAGACCTCAGCCCTGCGGCAGGGACCGGAGTCGATCGGGCACTTCCTCACCGAGCACCTGATGGCGCACATGTGGTTCGAGATACCTCGGAACAGCCCGTACTACCGGTCGGCCCGCGCGGCCAACCTGCTGTCACGTCCCGGGTGCCAATACGAGCCCTTCGATCTCGGGCGTTGCAATGTCCAGCTTCAGGTCAACTCCGACCTGATTTTCGACCAGCCGCGGATGCCGGGCGTGCCGCCGAACCAGACGGTGACCAAGGACGGCGCGGTGGCCGCCCAGCTGGTGTTCATGGCCGGTCGAGACCTCGACCCGGACGGGCAAGTCAAGTTCTACAACAACAAGTCCTGGCTTCCGGGCTTGGGCGGCAACCGGAAACCGCCGGCCGCGCGGCTGAACCTGAATCGGATCAATGCGCTGCCGGATGGATGGGAAGCCACCGGTCGGAGAGTGATCGGCGAACTCGGTGGCGAATGCCTACCGAACTTGGCCGACGACCTGACCGTGAGCGCGTCGGGAGCGGTGTCGCACGAGGTCGGCACCATGCGCATGGGTGCATCGAGGGACTGCGCTGTGGTGGACGAAAATCTCCAGGTGTTCGGTCAGCGGGGCCTGTATGTCTGCGACAACTCGGTGTTCGCCTCCAGCCCGGCCGCGAACCCGTCACTGACCCTTGCCGCGCTGGGGATCCGGCTGGCCGATCACCTCTGGTCGGCCAAGTAGACCTGATCGGCCGTGCCGGGCCGTGCCGAGGATCCGGCCGGCCGATCAACCCCATTCGGTAACTGATTCCAAGGCAGTGGTTCGTGGGTGGCCGTAGTTTGTCGCGACTGCGGAGCTCCGGGTCCCCAGGAGCGACCCGATCTTCCGCACGAGTGGTCCGGGCGGCCGAAAGCCGAAGGTTGGCGGGGAGTTGCGGAACTTCGGGTCGCTGGGGACGACCGGATCCTCCGCGCGAGCGGTCCGGGCGGCCGAATGGTGTGGTTGCGGGAAGCTGCGGATCTTCCGGTCGCTCGCCGCCTGGGGGCTTCCATCGCCGTGACGATGTCGGCCACACCAAGCCCAGATGTACCGCTCGTAGACCATCTTCGGTTCGCCGTCCACCCTTGGCCACACCTCGCGCACGTCCTGGAAGGACTTGCCTGATCACCTTGGCGACCAGCTGGCCATGCTCTGGGCCATACGCCATTCGCGGCATTGGATGATCGAAACAGCGCGATCCAGCGACTTGCCGACTTGCCGCCGATCACACACGTTTCCGTGAACGAACCTTCCCGTTAGTCGGCCAAATAGACCTGGATCTCTCCCGGTTTGACAGTGCCCAGGTCGCCCGGTTTGATGCTGCCCAGGTCGAGGTACCAGAGTCCGGTATCCTCCCGCAGGGTTCGCTGGGCAACAACCGCGTCAGCCTCCGCGGCAACCTCGACGCCCTTCTCGCCGAGAATGCGAACGCGTCGCCGCACCGGTCGACCGGATGGCAGCCGGACCTCGACGCGGTGCGACACCGCATCTTGGGTGGCGGCGGCCAGGTTCACCACGATCAGACCGAACCGCCCGTCATCGGTCTTCCTGGTCCACACGATCAGTCCTTCGGGCAGGCCGACGCCGTACCGGCCACCGTCCACCCGGCCGGTATCGACGATATCGATGTCACCGGTGGCGAGTACCGCCGATTCTCGGCGGAGCTTGGCGATTGCCGAGATACCTTGGTACCAGGGAGATGTAGGGTCGAATGCATGACGCCCACTGGTGCCCATCGGTCCGAAGCCGGGGAGCCGGCGATCCAGTCCTAGATACGGCTCTCGCTTTCGGCCATCGGGCCCGGCGGCCTCTCGCTTTCGGCCATCGGGGCCGGCGGCCAGCGGGAACTCGGGTCCGAACATCGCCTCGCGCAGGTAGCGGTCGCCACCCCGCCGGCGGTCGTTCCACCCGTAGCCGCTCAGGTAGCCCAGGATCGTGTCCTGCCACTTGTCGTTGGCCCGCTCGAGTGGTGGTCCGGTGAGCGCCTGCTCGGTGCCGTAATACAGGCAGGGAATTCCCGGCCCGAACAGTAGGAACGCGGCGGCTGGCAGGACGGCGTGGGTGCCGTAGGTGCCGGCGATGCGCCGCAGTTCGGGCAGTCCGAGGCCGTCGTGGTCGTCGATCGACATGACGAAGCGATCGCGGATCAACTTGTCTATCAACTTGTCTATCAACTTGTCTTCAGTCGCCAGCGGGTCGATCCCGGCCGAGCCGGCGTTGATATCCCGTCGGACTTCCTTCTGGTCGTCCTTCGACAACCATTCGAAGCCGTTGAGCTTGTCGACGCTGGGTGTGAGCACCCTGGCCGCCAGCTTTGCGTCGCCGCCCGCCAGGGCCCGCAGCGCCCCTCGCCGACCGTCCAGACTCAGCAGCCGCAGCTCCGGTTGCCGCAGGTACCTGGCTGCCTGGACCTCGGCGCCACCGATCTCGCCCATGATCAGGAACTTCCGCTTGCCCAGGCCTGCCGCGAACTCGCGAATCTGTTGGCTGAACTCCATGCTGACCCATTGGGGTACGTGCTTGTAGGTGTCGACCCGGAATCCGTCGCAGTCGGTCAGTGCGATCCAGTACTTCCAGATCCTGACCATCGCATCCAGGGCGGGGCAGGTTCCCGAGTCGGGTTTCTCCCATGGATAGGCGAAGTCGCGGTTGCGGTAATCCGACCCCCGGTACTCGATCTCGTCGTCGGAGCCGTAGCTGCCCAGGCCGCGTCGGCTGTAGAGTTCCTCGGGCTCTCGTTGTAATTCTTCGGGCCACACGCCGTCGTCGAGGTCGACCAGCGGCGTGTCCTTCGGCCAGTCCTTGGGCCGGTTCTCGATGTTGAGCCAGCGATCGAATTCGTAATGCTTGTCCCGGTCCTCATGGGGCAGAAACGGTGGACGAATCGGATTCAAGGCGCCCGCGACCTCGTAGGCGAAGCACTCTGCCGCATGGTTGATGACGATGTCGTAGATCACCCGGAGTTCGAGCTGGTGGGCCTCGTCCACCAGAGCTTGCAGGTCGGCGATCGTGCCGAACCGGGGGTCGACGTCGAGGAAGTTCTGTATCGCGTAACCGTGGTAGTCGTCCCGGGGTGTCTGCACCTCGCGATAGTTCTCGTTCTGGAAGTCCTTGGCGAGGTCCTGCTGCTCGGGCGGCCAGTAGGCGTCATCCGTGCCGTCCCCGCACTGGTTGGCGTCGACGCCGGCCGCCCGTTGCCGGAACACCGGGGCCAGCCAGATGGCGGTCACCCCGAGGTCCTTCAGGTAGGGCAGGCGTTTGCGGATACCGTTCAACGTGCCGCCCTGGAATCGGTTCCGCCCGGAGATCGCCCAGTAGTTCCAGTAAAGTTTGGTCAGGGCGGCACTCTTCGGGTCGGGCTGCCAGTCGACGAACCTGCGCTCATGGCCGAGCGGCTCGCGCTCGGCAGTGCAACCATCGTCGAATCTGTCGGGCAGCAGGAAGTAGATGCACTCGGTGCGCCAATCGTCGGGTGAAGGATGGTAGCCGGATTTAGGACGGTTTTCCTTTACCAGCGTGCGTGGGTCTTCCGGAATCTCACGTAGCGGCTGCTCCTGCGCGTCGACCATCACGACATCATCGTCCTTGACTCGGATCGCGGCCAGTAATTAACGGCGGATCACCGGCTCGATGGATCCGGGCGGTTCATCGGGCGGCCCGAATCTTCCTGTGCCGAACATATGTCCCGGCGTCGAGGTCGGGTCACCAATGGCTCCCGCCCGAACCCACCGTGTTTAGTTCAGGCGTCTGCGATATTCTCGTAGAGTTCGACCGAGGCGATGGTCCAGGCCTTCCCGGTCTGGGCCGAGCGCGGTCCGGCGGCGGCCGCGGCGGCCGCTTCGGCGGAGGTGAAGGTCACCACACCGATTCCGGCCGCACCGTTCTCGCTGCGCAGCCATCGACCGGTGACGAATCCGGGTCGGGACGTGGCCCAGCTGACCACATCGTCGCGCAGGTGCCGATCGACCTCCTGCCGCTGGGTGGGGTCCAGGGTCATCGTGACGATCATCGTGTGCATGTGAGGCTCCTCGTCGTGATTTCGGCCCGGTTTGCCCGGGCCGGATGGCGTGCTGCGACGGTAGGTCGGAACGGCCCTGGCCGGATATCCCATGTTCTTGGAATGAGTTCCGGCCATCGCCCTGCGTAGGCTGGCGGCCATGGCGCGACCGGGCGTCGTCGGCCACGGGGAATGGCGGCAGACGCGTCAGCGGCTTGAACGGATCGTCGCCGTCGCCGGGGACGATCGGTCGATTCGCGGTGCCGTGCTCGAGCAGATCCGGCGGGTGATCCCGTTCGACCATCACGTCTGGGTGGGCACCGACCCGGTGACGTCCGTGGGCGCGTCCCCGCTGGCCGCGGTGCCGTCGTTGGGGGACCTGCCGTCGCTGATCCGGCTGAAGTATCTGACGTCGGTCAACCGGTGGACCGGGCTGCCGGCGGACCGGGCGGTGACGTTGGTCGAGGCGACGGGTGGGGATCTGGGCCGCAGCCGGTTGTGGCTGGAACTGCTCGGTGGATACGGCGTGCGGGACGTGGCGTCCGCCGTGTTCGGCGACCGGCACGGCTGTTGGGGGTTCCTGGACTTGTGGCGCGGCGGCCCGTTCTCCGCGGCGGAGGTGGACTTCCTGACCGGCATCCTCCCCGCGCTCACCCGGTCCTTGCGGTTGAACGCGGCCGCGACGTTCACCGTTCCGGTCGCGGCCGCAGCTCCCGATGGACCGGCGGTGTTGCTGCTCACCGACACCCTCGAGTCGGGTGCGCGCACTCCCCGGACCGACGCCCAGCTCCGGGCCCTGCTCCCGACGCCGGCGGGGCGTGCCCCGGTCCCGGCCGTCGCGTTGAACGTGGCCGCCCAGCTGCTGGCCGTGGAGGCCGGGATCGACTCCCACGAGCCCTCCGCCCGGTTGCACCAGGCCGGCGGGCGCTGGGTCGAGGTACGGGCCGCGCGCCTGGACGCGGAACCGGATCGAGGCGCCACCATCGCCGTAACGATCGAGCCGACGACACCCGCGCGTCGGGTCGAGATCTACTGCCGAACGCTCGGACTGACCCCTCGTGAGACCGAATTGGTCGGGCGCCTGGTGTCCGGTGCCGACACCCGGGAGACCGCCCGCGCGCTGGGCATCGGCGAGCAGACCGTCAACGATCACCTGCGTGCGGTCTTCGCCAAGTCCGGCGTCAACAGCCGCCGTCAGCTGATCGCGAATGCCACGGGTTGACCCCCGCCCGGGCCGGGGAGGTCGCGAACACTGACTCGGCCTTCCACCACGGGACTGCCGTGTGACAGCCAAGTTGGCCCGCCGCAGGGCTGCTGACCTGCGCGGGCCTTCTTGGATGACAAAGGTTCAGCCGCTTGCTGTCATCGGAATCGGCCCATGGGTTGCGGTGGCGGGGATCTTCGACAATGAATCCGTCCCGATCGGCGTAGCCGACTCGGCGGCGCCGGGAACCGAGGGAGATTTCACCGTCCCCGGCGCCGACATCCACACCAGCAGTTCAAGAAGGCTGCCCTTGTGGATCTGGGCAAGCCGACCACCCGTGGTCGCGGGATCTACGCCGGCGCCCATCAGGCCACACCAGCCGACGACCCAGGCTCATGGCGCATGACCTTGGGCCAACCATGCTGACAAGGTCGCCGGACCGGCCGAATTCGATGACGACGGGCCGACCTGCGTGTCACGGAACAGGGACTCAGCGGGTCGTGCGCCGGCCAGGATCCGGTGGGCATGGTCCGCACGGTCCTGGGCCAGGGACGGCTACGACGCGCTCGGCTGTACGACAACCTCGGGTGGTGCGGTGCCAACCCGGTCACCTGACTACCCAGGGCCGTCCCGCGGAGAGCTTTGATCCATCATCCCTGGCCGGATGCGGACGTCCGGCCAGGGCGCGCATCACCGCGCGTCGAGCAGGATGCCGGCGAAGAAGTCGGCCAGGGCCTGATGTTCGTGCAGCGGGAGAACGTGCGCGACGTACTGGTCGGGGCGGACGACGACGATCGCACCGGTCTCCCGGTTGATGCCGCGCAGGTCGAAGATGTCCTCGGCGGCCTTCGAGCCGGCGCAGAAGGCCTTCTCGTAGTCGACGAGACCGAAGTCGCCCTTGCGGGGCAACAGGATTTCGGGCAGCTGGTCGATCTCCAGTTCTCGGTGCCCCTGCTGGAAGATGGCCCGGACATCGATGATCGAGTCGGGGTCGGCGCCCTTGGGGGTGTGGCGGGCGATCGGGGACGCGTCCGAGGCGAGGTAGTCGCAGAGTTCCCGGAAGCGGGACGCCGGGCCGGTCAAGCCGTCGGCGTCGCCGAACAGGTACAGCCGCCAGGCGCCGTCGGCCCGGGCGACGTGCCCGAGATGCACCGGCTTGGCGTCCGCCAGCCGGGTCACCCCGGCCGAATGGAAGCGCATGCCGACCTCGAAACCCTTTGCCAAAGACTGGTACTCGGTG
>DATDBV010000157.1:0-2556 GCA_036524715.1 Nakamurella sp.
CCGAACACCACCCCGATCTCCCGGGCCAGCACCCGACGCTGCGGTACGGGGTCGAGGCCGCAGGTGCGTACGGTGCCGGAGGTCGGCACCAGGATGCCGGTGATCATCTTGATGGTGGTCGACTTGCCGGCGCCGTTGGCCCCGATGTAGCCGCAGGCCTCGCCCGCGCCGATCCGGACGCTGACGCCGTCCACCGCGTGCACGATCTTCTTGGTCCGGCGGACCCGGCCCGCCTTCTGCCGGACGACGAACGACCGCCGCAGATCGGCGAACTGCACGATCGGCTCGGTGTCGGTGTCGCCGTCGATGTGTGTCTCGGTCATGGTCAGCCCCCAGCTCCGGTGAACTTGCGAATACCCGCTCGCCAGGCCAGCAGGGCCAGCACCCACGCCCACACAGCGAACAACGGCGCGAACCAGCCGAGCCAAGCCGGCAGGAACGCCGGGCCGGGCAGGCCCAGGATGATCAAGGCCGGCAGGTACGCCGTGGCGGTGGCCGGGATGACGAAGGTGAACAGAATCCGGACCGGTTCGAGCAGCACACTGCCCGGAAGCTGACCGGCGTACGAGCCGCCGTACACGAACGCGGCGGTGAACTCGGCCCCGTCGATGACGAAGAACTGGACACCGCCGGCCAGCACGAACAGGGCTCCGTAGATGGCGCCGCCGACGAACGGGGTGATGATCAACAGGTAGACGACCGCCGGGGTCGGGGTCAGATCGAGGTAGCCGAGCGCCAGGATCATGATCACCAGCCCGACCGCGACGCGACCGAGGCGGCGCAGCTGGAAGTCGGCGGTGACGAGCTGGACGATCAGTGGCAGCGGTCTGACCAGCATCACCTCGAGCCGGCCCAGTCGCAGGTGCGACGGCATCGAGTCGAACTGCCCGAACACCATGTCGGCGAACGAGAACCCCATGTTGGCCAGGGCGAACACCAGCGCGGCCTGGGCGAAGTTCAGGCCGCCGAACACCGGCACGTTGGTCAAGATCACGTAGATCTCGATGAACTCGATCAGTCCGACCCCGACCGAGGTCGCCACCGTCAGCCAGAAACTCGTCCGGTAGGCGGTCTGGCTGCGGATCCGGGAGCCGAGCAGCACCCTGATCGACTGACGACGGCTGATCCCGGGCATCGGGCGGATGAGATCAGCCACCCTGCACCACCAACCGGAGAGCGGCCCGCGCCATCAGCATCCGGGTCAGGACGACCAGCAGCACCAGCCAACCGGCCTGCATGGCCACCACCAGCAGCGCGTCGACCCCGAGCACCCGACCGCTCAGCACGTCGATCGGGAACTGCAGCAGGGAGGGGAACGGGGTCGCGTACGCGATCGTCCGGAGCCAGTCCGGGAACAGGTGCACCGGCACGTACAGACCGCTGAACGGAGCGACGATCACCAGGTAGAGACCGATGAAGCCGCGGACGTCCAGCGACCAGAAAGCGATCAGGTTCACCCCGAACCGGATGATGAAGCTGAGCGAGACCGCCAGCAGGACACTGACCAGACCCAGCGGGTACGCCGTCCACGACGCGGGCAGGGCGAAGCCGATGGTGAGCGCGCCGATCAGCAGCGGGGCCAGCCCCCGGGTCAGCAGCTGGAAGGCCGCCCGGCCGAGGTCGGCGGCCCACCAGGACAGCTGCACGTCGACCGGCCGGGCGAGGTCGACGGCGATGTCGCCGGTCTTGATCCGGTCGGCCAGCTCGGTCCAGCCGAACAGGGCGATCGGGGCCAGCAAAGCCTGACCGAGCCACACGTACGTCGACGCCTCCTGCCGGTCGTAGCCGGCTAGCTCTCCGCCGGCGGCCGCGACGGCGGCGAACATGACACTGACCCGGATGAAGCCGAACACCGACTGGGTGACCACTCCGGCGGCGATCGCCATCCGGTAGGTGCTGTACCGGTGGAAGCCCGCGGCCGCGAGCTGGAGGTAGGTACGCACAAACGCGAGAACCTACGTCGGCCGGACGGTCGGGTCAACGATCCTGGCGCGTCGGCTCCACCGGGCGGCGTGTCGGACACCCACCCCACGAGGCCCCTACCCAACTCCGCGGTGGATATATCACCCGCGCAGTGGTGGAGGGCCGCACGAACCCGCCTCCGAGGTGGATATTTCTCCCGCGAAGTCGGGTCAGTCGAGCAGGGGCATCAGCTGGGCGGGGCCGGCCAGCACGCCGCCGTCAACCGGGAGGGTCACCCCGGTGATCCAGGACGCGTCGTCGGAGGCCAGGAACGCGACGGCGGCGGCGATGTCGCTCGGCTCCCCTACCCGGCCGAGTGGGTACAGCGGCCGCAGCCGGTCGGCGCCACCGTCCTGGCCCTCCCAGACCCGCGTCCGCACCGTGCCCGGGGCCACGGCGTTGACCCGGATGCCGGCCGGACCCAGCTTGATCGCGAGGTTGCGGGTGAGCAGGCTCAGCCCGGCCTTGGCCGAGGAGTAGGCCTCCTCCCCGAAGGCGGCCAGCCCGTTGACCGAGCTGATCGACACGACCGCCGCGCTCGGCTGCTGCCGCAGGTGCGGCAGCGCCGCCCGGATGCACCGCATCGCCCCGGTG
>DATDBV010000158.1:0-4336 GCA_036524715.1 Nakamurella sp.
CGTCATCGCCGCCCGGTTCGAGAACACCACCGACGACAGCCGCTGCTTTACCGCGTCGTCCGACGTCGTGCTGGTCACCCGGGAGAACGCGGTCCTCTGCCTGAACTACCTGGCCCGGGTGGGGGACTGCCTGTACGCCGGGAGCACCGACGACGTCGGCAAGGCGCCGTGCCGGACCGCCGCGTCCGGCGCCACCCCGCGCGGGCTGTTCCGGGTGATCGCCGTCCTCACCGATACGGTGAGGACCTCCGAATGCCCGCCGGGCACGCTGGAAACCCTCGTGCATCGGGATGACCGGGAAGTGGTCTGCCTGGGCATGCCGTGAGGAGGGAGTCGAGGTTGGCCGATCTGCTGTGCGCGGAGGACCTGGTCGCGGGGTCGGTGCATGACCTGGGCACGTACCACGTGAGCCTGGAAGAGATCCTGGGCTTCGCCGAACATTGGGATCCGCAGGTGTTCCACGTGGATCGGGCGGCGGCGGAGTCCGGCTTCTTCGGCGGCGTGATCGCCAGTGGCGTGCACACGGTGGCGATCTATCAGCGGCTCTCCGTGCTCGGGGCGTACCGGCACTGGGCGGTGATCGCCGGGCGGCGGGTGACCTCCGAGTTCCCCGCGCCCGTCCGGCCGGGAACCCTGACCGGGTCGTTGACGATCGAGCAGGTGACCCCGACCAGGACCGACCGATCCCTGGCAACGACTCGCGGTCGGCTGACCGGGCCGGACGGCGAAACCGTCCTGCACATCACGGTCGAGGCGTACGTCCGGCGCCGCCCGTGAGGTTGCGGCAATACTGCCCGCATGACCTGGCTCGACGAGTGGACCGCCACCGCGATCGCGTCCGCGGTGCGCTCCGGGGCGGCCCGCCCCGAGGAACCGGCGGCCGAGGCGCTGCGCCGGATCGCCGACCGGGACGGCGCCCTCGGCGCGTTCGTCCGGGTGCGGGCCGAGGCCGCGATCCGGGAGGCCGCCGCGTTGGCCGACCGGTCGGACCTCGCCGCGCTGCCGTTGGCCGGCGTGCCGGTGGCGGTCAAGGACAATGTCGCCGTCGCCGGTGAGCCGTTGCGCATCGGTTCGCTGGCCACCTCCGCCCGCCGACAGCCGGTCGATCATCCGGTTGTGGCGCGACTACGGGACGCCGGCGCGGTGGTCGTCGGCATCACCGCGGTCCCCGAGCTGTGCATCTTCGGCACCACCGACACCCCGTACCGCACCACCCGGAACCCCTGGGACACCAGCCGATCTCCGGGTGGTTCGTCCGGCGGCAGCGCCGCGGCGGTCGCGGCGGGCATGGTACCGGTCGCCCATGCCGCCGACGGGATGGGGTCGATCCGCATCCCGGCCGCCTGTTGCGGGTTGGTCGGGCTCAAGCCCGGGTCCGGCGTGGTGCCGTCGCTGCTGGGCGTCCACTCCTGGCACGGAATGTCCGAGAACGGCGCCCTGGCAACCACGGTCGACGATCTCGTGACGATGATGACGGTCCTGGCCGGCCGCCCGATCCGGCCGGACCCGGCCGGGAATCGGACGGTCGCCGTCGCCCTGCACTCGCCGGTGCCGTGGCTCCGAACCCAGGCCAGGTGGATGGCCGCCGGGTACCGTATCGAGCGGCTGCTGGCCGACCTCGGCCACCGTACCGAGGAGATCACGCTGACTCCACCAGAGGTGCTGGCGCCGATCACCCGCTGGCTCTCCGGGGTCGCCACCGACGCCCGTGACCTGGACCGGAGCAGGCTGGTGCGGCGCACGCGCGGTCACCTGGCCGCCGCCGGGATCATGCATCGGATCTACCCGGTGCGGGCGGAACAGATCGCGCCGATCGAGGCGAGCGTCAGGCGGGCGTTGAACGGGGCCGACGTCGTGCTCACCGCGGCCCTGGCCAAGACCCGCCGCCGGCCGTGCCCCGCAGCCGGTCCGGCTGGGTGGCGAATGTGGCGGCGGACGTGCGGTTCTCGCCCTACACGTCGATCTGGAACGTGCTGCGCTGGCCGGCCATGACCGTGCCGGCGGGGGTCGATCGGGTCGACGGCCTTCCGGTGGCGGTGCAGTTGGCCGCCCCACCCGGCGGGGAGGCGGTCCTGCTCGACCTGGCCGCGCGGATCGAGCACCACGCACCCTGGCCCCGGACGGCGACCGCGAAGTAGGGAGATGGACGGCTGGCATCAGTCGGTCGAGATCAGCTGGGGCGCTTGGATTTCGGCAATCGGGCGACGACATCGGCGTACGAGGCATCGATGACCTCGCGCAGTTCGTCGTCCGGCACCGCCCCGCCGATGGTGAAGCTGTTCCAGCCGTAGCGGCCGATGTAGGCGGTGACCGTCACGTCGTCCGGGTACTGGTCCCGCCACTCCCGGGCATCCTCCTTGGTCCGCCCACATTTGAGCCCGACGGACGAACCATCGGCCGATCCGAAGAACGCGAAGATCTTGTCGGCGACCTTGACGACCTCGTCGCCCTCCCACGGCTCGTCCAGCCAGGCACCGGGTTTGGCCAGGCAGTAGCGCAGCAGTCCGGCTCGGCTCATGTGCGGCTCCCCTGGGTCGGATCGGCCTGATCGGCGGTGGGCGGCCGGCCGTCCTCGTCGAGGGTGGCCACCGACGTGATCCGATGCAGCGCGAAATTGCGGACGTCGCCCCGGATCCGGTCGACTGCGACGAGCTTGCCGGGCGACACCGTGATCGGTTCGACCAGTCGTCGGATGCTGGAGCCCTGCATGTCCGCGTAGACGATCCACACCGTCCGCCGGTGCGCCGCGGCAATCCGCAGCTCGGCCAGGATCGACGAGGTGTCCCCGCCGGGGGTGACCGGTCTCGCGCGGTCCGCACTACGCATCCGGTCCACCAGGGCGACCAGCTGCTCGACCGACGCGCTCGGTGTTTCGCGCCAATGCTGTTGTTGCGGGACGCGCTGTTTCACTCGCTGCGGTTGGTCGCGCAGGTCGAGCAGCGCACCCGAACCGTCCTCGGCGGCCGGCACCAGCCCACCGGAACGCAGGTGAGTCATCAGCTCCGGCAGCGCGGTCGTCGAGATCGCGACGGTGGGCGCCAGGCGACGGACGTCGACGCCCAGCCCCGTCGCCTGGGCGATCGCCTGGTCGATCAGGGCCGGGTCGTCGCTGCGCAGATACGTGCTCGCCCGGCCCAGCCGCAGGGACCCGTACCGCCGGCCGATGTCGTCGATCAGGTATTCGAGCGCCTGCGGCACCCCGGTCATCGAGTGGGTGCGGAACAGCTCCTGGATCTCGGCGGTCGTCACGCCGGCGTCGAGCCCCCGGCGGACGGACTGCGGGGTGACCCGGTAGACCGTCGCCGACCCGGCCGACTCGACATCGGCTACCTGCCCCAGCCGGGCGGCCAGGTCGGGCACCAGCCTCCCCGGCGCCACCACGGTCAAGTCGGCCTGCACCATCACGGTGTCCACCGGCCGCGGAAGGGCCGCTGCCAGCGCGCCGACAGCCTCGGCCGGCGACCCGCCCAGCAAGGCCCGGCCGGCGGTGCTCAGGCCACCGAAGGCGACGACCCCCAACGCGGTGGCCTCCGTGACGATCGCGTCCAGCACCGCCGCTCGATGCTCAGGCGGCCGCAGCGGCGACCGCCACCCGAACCGGTCGGCCAACCCGGCCGGGGTCAGCCCGGAGCCGGGCGGCAACTCGGCCAGCATGGCCAGCACGAACCGCCGGTCTACCGGTCCCCGGATCCAGGACAGCTCGGGGGACAGGGCGTTCTGCACCTTGTCGGCGGCGTCCTTGACGCCCGCCCGCGCCGGGTTGCGCCGCAGGTCGACCCAGGTCCCGGCCAGCTCGGCCCAGGCCGCCTCATCGGCCAGCTCCAGGAAGCCGTCGGCGTCGGTCGTGGGTATCCACAGTTCGATCGCGCGGTTGCGCGGGTGCTCGGCCGCGATCAGGCCCATGGCGGCCAGCAGCTCGACGTCCAGCGCGGTGGTGTGCTCGTCCTCGCCGGCCTGCTTGGCCAGCCGGCGGAGCTCGCGGATACCCAGACCGCCGGACCGCAGCGCCGGCGGCGGGCTCTGCCCGATCCGGTCCAGTAGTCGGCGGACCCGGTCGATCGCGGCGACCGCCTGCCCGGCCGCGGTCCCGTCCAAGGTCCCGACGCCGTGCGCGACGATGCCCTGCGCCGGTGGCCGCACGCGAAGGGGCCCGAGCGGGTGGTCGCCGCGGACGGCGAGCGCGACTTCCCGCGGTAGTTCCACCGTGTCGGCGTCCACGCGGCGCAGCAGGCCGGCTCCGACCAGGCCCTTGACCGCCCGGCCGACCGCGGACCGCGGGTCGGTGGTGCCGCGCGGCTGACCGTCGGCCAGCCGCTCGACGATCCCGCGGGCGGTG
>DATDBV010000159.1:0-6818 GCA_036524715.1 Nakamurella sp.
CGTGACCTGCCTGATCATCCGCATGCGGCCCGCCTTTCGGCGCTGTGCGTCGGCCGCTGTTCCGGTCGACTCGGACACAGCGCGTTCACATTCGCCGCACAGTAGACCCGTGACCGGGTGATCGCATTCGGAATTTCAATACGGTGCCGGCTCATCGTGACAGACCGTCATGCAGCGGCACCAGGGCAGGGATGGTCGGGTTGAGGTAACGCGCATCGTGTCACCGCTTCTGCTCCTGTACCAACCGGGCGTAGCTATAGCCGCGGGTGACGCAAGTGGAAGAGACCCAGCGGCCCCGATGTCGACGGACGGTTCCAACCAATTGTGGCTGGGACGCCGCAAGGAACAAGGTCGCGGGGAAGGCTCCAGCGTCCTGCGGTTCGACTGGCTCGAATAGGGCCGCCATCCCGAAGACGCCGGTGGCGCACCACCGGTGGTTAAAGCCGGTGGTGCGCCACTGGTTCGGGTCAGGCAGCGGCCGCGTCGTGTTCCTGGTCGGCGGGGGCGGCCAGCAGCGACATCCGCTGGGCGTTGGCCCGCAGCTGCGCCCGCTTGTCCCGCGGCGGCACGCCGTTGATGTCCTCGGTCGAGTACCCGTAGATGCCGGTCGCCCAGGCGGCGGCTTTCAGATTGCGCCCGAGCGCGATCCGGTCCACATTGCCCAAGTTGTCGCAGGCCTGGTGGTAGCACCGGTCGTAGGCGATGCCCGCGGTGCCGCCCCACTTGGTGGCCTGGGCCGGGGTCTTTATGCCCTCGGCGCCGGTGAACAGGCCACCGGACGGGATACCAACGGCGATGAACGGGCCGTAGTCCGAGCGTCCGGAGAAATCGGTGCCCTCCGTCGGAACCTGCAACCGGTCGGCGAAATAGCTGACGAAGGTCTGCTCGATCTGCGCCGAACCGAACGGGCCGGGGCCCGCCCCCACGGCGTCGGAATCGTCTCCGTCGTACACGAAGTAGCCGGCGTTGGGCGAACCGATCATGTCGAAGTTCAGGTACAGCGCGATGTCCAACCGCTGCTCGAAGGTCAGTCCGCCGACGTAGGCCCTGGAACCGAGCAGACCGAGTTCCTCGGCACCCCACCACGCGAACCGGATGGCGTTGCTCGTCTTCGGTGATCCGCCGAGCCTGCTGGCGATCTCCAGCAGGGCGGCCGACCCCGATCCGTTGTCGTTGATGCCGGGTCCGGCAGAAACGCTGTCGACGTGGGCGCCGGCCATCACCACGTTGTCCGTGCGGCCGGTCCTGGTCTGTGCGATAACGTTTTGCGACGTGCGGACCTGATTCTCTGTCCGCATGTCCACGGTCACCGTCGCGCCACCCATCGTGGCCAGGATCTCTCCGTCCTCCATGCTGACCCCGCCGACCGGGATCTTGCCGGGCACCGTGATCGTGACATTCGCCAGCGGGCCGGGAACGTTGTTGTAGATCACTGCCAGGGTTGCCCCCGCGGCCGCAGCGTTCTCACCCTTGAGCTGGAAGGTGCAGCCTCCGCGCCGGATCAAGGCGATCTTGCCGGTGAAGTCTCCGGCGAAGTCGGTGGACTCGCAGCCGGGCGTCGCGTCCCCGGCGGCCGGTACCACGGCCAGCTCGCCGGTGATACCGCCGGGCGGTGTCTGGATGCTCTCCGCCATCTTGATGATCTCGTAGGTGGCGCCGCCGGCGACGGCCAGGGATGACGCGAGCGAAACCTCCCTGGTGTAATTGAAGTCCTGAACGGTCACTTTGAAGCCGTTCTGGCGCATCTTCTGGGCGACGTACGCCACGCTCGCCCGGAATCCGGTGTCCTCGAGCAACGTCGCGGTCTGGGCCGCCCGATTGCCACCGTTGGCATCGGCGATCCGCTGGAACGCGATCAGATGACGGTTGGCCCCGCCGACCGTCACCTGTCGCGAGAGCTGCTCGGCCAACCGGGTCTCCTTGCCGACCGCGGCCCCGACCGGCGGCGCCAGCAGCCCGGCGACCAGGAGCAGGGTACTGAGCAGGACCACGCCGGTTCGCCTCGCGGCACGCATGACGCCACCTTCCGGGCAGGAGGAATTTCACGACGGGTGATCCGTCAATCACTCAATGTGATGTGAATGAGATAACACTGTGAATCCCACGCACGTCAAGACCCCGGGCGGGGGGCTTCGCCGATCACCGTGGCCGGGTCACCTCACCCCGCTCGACACCCCGCCCGCCGCCGTTCCCGCGGCCCATCGGGCGCCGCCGGCAGCCGCCGTGCGGGAACTCGAGTGTGCGATCGGACGGCCCTCCCGGGAATTCCCTATCCCCCGTTCTCGCGCAGCACCGATCGTTCGGCCATGGCCAGAATCAGCGCGGTGACGGCCTCGACCGGCAGGCCACGGTCGGTGTAGAGCGCGTCGAACGCCTCGAATCCGGTGAGGACGAAGAGAATGCGCGCGGCGTCGTCGACCGAAAGCCCTGGGCGAAGGTGCCCGGCCGCACCGAGTAGGCCGGCGAGCCAGGCGACTCCCTCGGCTCGGTTGCGTTCGTTGAGCTGCATCGCACCGCCGATGGATTCGGGATCGAGCTGCCGCATCGAGAACAGCACCCGGTAGATGGCGCGGTCGCGTTCGTACATGAGATTCCCGGCGGCCAGCGCACCGCGCAGCTTGTTCCGCGGGTCCGGCGCCTCGTTGGCCGCCCGCAGCGCCGCCACCCCGGTCCGGTCGCCCAGGTCCTCCGCGAACGCCTCGAACAGGCCGGCCCGCGAACCGAACACGAGGTAGATGGTCGAACGGGCGACCCTGGCCTGCGCGGCGACCTTGTCGAGGCTGATCGGCTGCGTCGGGGCCTCGCGCAGCCGGGTGGCGACGGCGTCCAGGATCCGGCGACGGGTGTCCTGAGCGTTCTCGGCGCGCAGCTGCTGCACGTACTGGCGGGCCACGCCAGCAGCTTGCCATATTTCGGTTGACACCGTGACTTCCAGAAGACACATTGAGTTCCATAAAACAGACTGTCTCGTGAAAGAGGTGCACGATGTTCCCCCACACGAATCCGCGCGCGAACGACCATGCGGTGTGGCCGGTGGTCGTCGTCGGCGCCGGACCGGCCGGTTTGATCGCCGCCCAGGTCTTGACCCGCAACGGCATCCGCTGCCTGGTGGTGGCCAAGGCGGCGCCGTCCACCCATCCGAAGGCCACGGTGGCCAGCCTGCGAACCATGGAGATGGTCCGCTCGTGGGGGCTTGCGGATCGGATCAAGGCCGGTGGGAACGATGTGGAATGGCGACTGTTGATCGCCGATACCCTCGCCGCGGCCGCGTCGGGTCGGGTCGTCGACGTCGGCTACCCGTCGATCGAGGAGAGTGCGAAGATCAGCCCGACCCGTCCGTGGGCCGTCCCGCAGGACCACCTGGAGGAGGTCCTGCTGGACGATCTTCGTCGCTCGGGTGTGCGGGTCGAGATCAGCGAGGTGGTCGAGGACGTCCGGCCATCGCCGGGCGCGATCCGGCTGACCGTCCGCAACACCCGCAGCGGCCGGGCCCGGACCGTCGCCGGACGGTATGTCATCGCCGCCGACGGCGCGTACAGCGCCGTCCGCGACGCGGTCGGCATCGCCGCCCCGGCGAGCCGCGTGCAGGAACTCTCGACCACCGCCGTGGTGCACGCGCCGATCGGGGACGTGTTGGGCCGGCACCGGTTCGGGATCTACTCCACCGAGAGCCCCGTGGCCGCTACCTTTCTGCCGGCCGGACCGGACGATCGATGGCTGGTCGCCTTCGACGATCCGACGCAGGACCCACAGCGGCTCGCCGAGTTGGTGCGCGCCGGGGTGGGGGTGCCCGATCTGCCGGTCCGGGTCGGTGGTGTCCGGCAGTTCTCGTTCGTCGCCGCACTCGCCGACCGCTTCCGGTCGGGCCACGTCTTCCTCGTCGGTGACGCCGCGCACCGGGTGACGCCGCGGGGTGGAACGGGCATGAACATGGCGATCGCCGGGGCGGCGAATCTGACCTGGAAGCTGAGTTGGGTGATTCGCGGGTGGGCTCCGGACGCCCTGCTGGACAGTTACGAAGCCGAGCGTCGCCCACCGGCCGCGCACAATATCGCCCGCTCGCTCGACCCGTCGGGCAGCCGCCGAAGCTCGGCCGACGAGGTGGCCGTCGATCTCGCCGGCCGGATCCCGCACCGGTGGGTGCGGACCGGCCGTGATCGGGTGTCCACGCTGGATCTGATCGGCGACGGGTTGACCCGGCTGGCATCCGTCGACGACCGGGAGGTCGGTGCGGGCATCCAGGGCGGACCGCCGGTGACTGAACGGCGTCTGGATCCGAGCACAGCCGCCGCGGTGGGGGCCGACGGGCCGGTCGGGTTGCTGGTGCGCCCGGACGGCATTCCGCTGGACGACGAAATGAGCGAGCTGCTCAGGGGACGCCGGTCCGCGGTTGCCTGACCGATCGCGGCCGGTCGTACCCTCGACGCATGCGGCAGGTCGGAGCGCGGGCGGCGGTGGCGCTGGTGGCCGCGGCGGTCGCGTTGGCCGGCTGCTCCGCGGTCGGCGGGCCGGCGGCGTCCACGATCCACACCCACGACGCGTCGAGTGGCACATCGGCGGTCGCGGCGGCGGGCGTGCGACTGATCGGCCCCGCCGACTTCGAGACGCAGTCGGCCGACCGGGTGCTGATCAACGTGCACATCCCGGACGAGGGCTCGCTGCCCGGCACCGATCTGTCGTTGCCCTACGACGAGATCGACGCCCGCGTGACCGAGCTGCCCGCGGGTCGGGCGACGCCGCTGGCGATCTACTGCATGAGCGGGAACATGAGCGAGGTTGCCGGCCGGGAGCTGGTGGACCTGGGTTACACCGATACCGTCGACCTCGACGGCGGCATGCGGGCCTGGCAGGCCTCCGGCAGGTCCCTGCTGCCGGCCGGCAGCTGACCGGCCCGACGTCACTGGATCGGCGGCTTGACCGGGGCGCGCAGCCAGGTCGCGAAGAAGCCGGAAAGGTCCTTGCCGGATGCCCTCTCGAAAACCCGTTGGAAGTCGTCGGTCGACGCGTCGCCGTCGCGGTACCGCTGCAACCACATCCGGGTCCCCGCCCGGAAGGCGGCGTCGCCGATCTCCTCGTGCAGGGCGTACAGGGTGGCCGCGCCACGGTTGTAGATCGGCCGGAGGAACAACCCCAGCGCCCCCGGGTCGGCGACGACCACGGTCCAGAACTCGTCGTCGGCCGGGTTGGCCATCACGTCGTCAAAGCTCTCCTGAGCGCTGAGTCCGCCATTGTGTTCGGTCCACAGCCAGGTCGCGTAGGTCGCCCAGCCCTCGTTCAGCCAGATGTCCGCCCAGCGGTGCGGACTCACCGAGTTGCCGAACCACTGGTGGGCCAACTCGTGGGCCGCCGTGCCCTCGGAGGCCACCCGCGAGTACACGGGCCGGGTCTGCGTCTCCAGGGCGTAGCCGACCGTGTCGTCGTCGACGATTGCGCCGAACGAGTTGAACGGATAGCGGCCGAACTCGTCGGAGAAGAAGTCGATCATGTCCGCCTGCAGCGCCAGGCTCCGGTCCGTCGTCACCCGGTTCGCCGGCGTCAGGCCGTCGTCGACGGCGTTGACGATGGGCAGCCCACCCCTCGTGCGCGCCTTCGTCAGGACGTAGTCGCCGACCGAGGCGGTCGCCAGGTAGCTGGCCTGCGGATCCGTGGCGTTCCAGTACCAGGTCGTCCAGCCGTCCCGGGTCTTCGGTGGGCGGTTCTGCAGGCCGTTGGCCACGGCCGTCTTGCCGTTGGGCACGGTGATCTCGAACGAGTACGTGGCCTTGTCCGTCGGGTGGTCGCTCACCGGGAACCAGGTCATGTTGCCCTCGGGCTCGCCGACCACCATGGCACCGTCCCGAGTGGTGACCCAGCCGTACAGGGCGCCCTCGATGTCGGTGGGCCTGGCGGTCGCGCCCGAGTACTCGACGACGACCGTGGCCCGCTGACCCTTGCGGAGTCCCTTGTCCGGATGGACTGTCAGTTCCCAGATGCGGGCAGCATCATCCTGCACCTGCCAATAGGCCGCGCCGCGGACCGCAGCGCCCGCGACGGGCGGCGGGATCTCCCTGGCCCGCTGCCCGTTCACCGTCAGCGCGTGAACATCCATCCCGCGCAGGTCGAGATTGAACTGTTCGAGGTTGCGGGTAGCGGTCAGTTGGATGGTGGCCGCGCCGTCCAGACGGCCGACGAGCGGGGCCGGGGTCGGCGCCGGCGGCTCGTAAGTCAGGTCGAGGTGGTAGTGCTTGACGTCGAATCCGCCGTTGCCGGAATAGGGGAAATACGGGTCGCCCGCACCCGGCGCCCCGGCCGTGAAGGTCGATCCTCCCCAACCATGGTCCCCGCCGCCGCCCGCGGCGGCCGGTCCGGTGAACACGAGTGAGAGCCCCACCGCCAGGGCCGAGCCTCGCAACCAACGGGAACGATGAGCCATCATCGCGGCCTCCTGTGAGAGGCCTGAGGTTACTCCCGACCACGACGCCTGGCTCGGTTTCCGAGCGAGCGCCGAGACGCCGATCATGGGCGGATGCCGTCGACATCAGCCGGGAAATCGGCGGCGACAACGGGGTTGTCTTCTATCGTCGGGCGGCAGGGAGGCGATGTCGGCAGGACATCCGGGGTGACGGTGGGCCCCGTGGGGATCGAACCCACAACCCGCGGATTAAAAGTCCGCTGCTCTGCCAATTGAGCTAGAGGCCCGCGATCGGTGTCCGGGTGGGGCCCGGCCGCGACGCGAGCTTACCGGCTCGGTTGGATGGCCTCGGACACCACAGCGAGGGGAACAGACGATGGCGATCGAGGACGACGACCGTGAGGTCCAGGACACGACGCTGATGCGG
>DATDBV010000160.1:0-4133 GCA_036524715.1 Nakamurella sp.
GCCACGGCTGGCGAACACCTCGGACGGCGCCGCCCCGATCGCGGCGAAGGAGACCAAGGCCTCGCACGGGTCCAGGCCGGCGGTCTGCAGTGCCGTGATGTGCCCGTCCCCGCGGTGCTCGCGCAGCAGCGTGGCGGCGTAGCAGAGCTGCAGGTGCGGCTGGTCAGGCACGGGGATGTCGGCGTTGGCGGCGGCCAGCGGCCGCCCGGCCGTGTTCGCCGCCGAGGCGGTCCGCATTGCCAGGGTCGCCGCCTCGCGGATCCCACTGCCGTCGATCGACTCAGGGAGCAGGGCGCGCCACGCATGATCGACCGCGCTCACCCGAGCCGCGACAACCTTCTCGGGCGCTGCCACCTCCCACACATTCGGGACGTGCTCGGCACCACTGCACGCGAGCCTCTACTACGCGCCCGAGGCGTTCGTCGAAATCCAGCAGGTGCCACATCTGCGGGTCAGCTGGTGGGTCGAATGTTGGGCAGCCTGCATGGTGATCGGCCTCCTCAGGATCGATGCGGATTCGCTCAACAATCGTAGAGTGGGAATCCTCATTCAGTCAACGCGTGTAGAGTGAATGCGTGACGTCGCCCCTGACCCGAGCCGAGCGTCGTCAGCGCACCCATGAAGCGATCCTGGTCGCTGCCCGCGAGTCGCTGGCGGCGCGTGGTTTCGAGCGCACCACGATCCGGGCCGTGGCGGCTGCGGCGGGCGTGGACCCCGCACTGGTCATGCAGCATTTCGGCAGCAAGGACGGCCTGTTCGCGGCCGCCGCCCGCTCGACCGTGGAGCAGGACGAGTTGACCACGGCCACTCGGGAGGACCTGCCGAGGGTTGCCCTCGAGCACGTCCTTGTCGCGTTCGACGATCCGGGGCGAAGGGAGGGGAACGTGGCGCTGCTGCGGAGCAGCCTCACCCATCCTGCGGCAGAACAGGTGATGCGCGAGGAGGTGATCGGTCCGGCCCAGGCCGCTGTCGCCCGGATCATTGGCGGCCCGGACGCCGAACTACGCGCGGCCGTGCTCAACGCATGCACGCTCGGCGTCACGATCGCCCGCTACCTGTACCGGATACCCACCCTGGCTCAAGCCGGCCAGGAGGACCTGGAGCGGGTCATGATGGCCGCTCTGCGGGCCCTCGTCACGCCTGACAGCGAGTAGCGAGCGACATTGATCCGTCCGGCACCGCAGTCGTTCAGTCGACCGGTTCGTATGACGCGAACACCACACCGCTTTCGAGGACGGTCCGGTCGGTCGGCCGCCAGGACCGCGGAACCATCTCGGCGTCCCTACCCCACAAAGGGATCCCTGCCCCGAGCGTCATCGGCGCGATCTTGAGGATCAGCCGGTCGATCTCCTCGGCCAGCGAGCGAGCGAGAGTGGCCCCGCCGACCAGCCACATGGCTGCGCCGTCCTCGCCCTTGAGCTCGCGCACTCGCGCGACCGGATCGCTCGACACCAGCTCGATGGCAGTGTCGGCGGCCTGCTTCAGGCGCGTCGAGACCACCAGGTGCCGCAGATGGGGATAGGCGTCGGCCACGCCCGCGGCGAGGCCGACCTCATAGCTGTGGCGTCCCTCGATCACCGTGTCGAACTGTCGGGCCGGTGCATCGATGCCGAGCGCGTCGCGTGCCTGCACGGGCAGCGTCTCGGGGTAGTTCTCGGTCAGGTGCGCGAGGTAGTCCGGTGTGACTGGCCAGAACGAGCTCGGATCGCCGCCGTCGGGCGCGGCGATGAAGCCGTCAAGGGTGATCGCCACGAAGTATGTGAGCGTGCGCATGTAAGTGATCGTACGGTGATGGTGGCGTCCGACATCGACGCTGCATGGTCCTGGAACAGCAACCGCACGACTCGCGTCCAGCGCGAGCCACCCGCAAGGTTTGCGTCACCGGCGGTCCGGCAAATGCGGAGGTTGTCGCGGCGAACCGGGCCCCGCGTCCTACTGCCGCATCAAGGCGCTGGGGTTGTCGATGACCTGGGTGAGGATCGCGGAGGCGGCCCCGGTCATCGCGGCGGCCTCCAGCACCACCGCGGTCCGCACCTGCATGGCCGACCACGGCGCCGAGAGCACCCGGTCCCGCAGTACCCGTTCGATGCCCGGCACCAGCTCCGCCGCCAGCGAGGCGTAGAGACCGCCGAGCACGACCGTCTCGACGTCGACCAGGTTGACCGCGTTCGCAATCGCGGTGCCCAATGCCCGCGACCCCATGTCGAAGGCGGCGACGGCGTCCGGGTCGCCAGCGGCGGCCGCCCGCTGCAGGTGGTCCACCGGCAGCGCCAGGTCCAGGCCGGCGGCCCGCATCAACGCGTCCTTGCCCGCATACTGCTCGAGGCAGCCGGTGGCCCCGCACCGGCACCGTGGACCGTCGGGATCGATGACGGTGTGCCCGATCTCGCCGCTCCAGCCGTGCCGCCCGCCGAAGATGACGCCGTCCAGCACCAGCGCGCCGCCGATACCGACCTCGCCCGACAGGTAGAGGAAGGTGTGCACACCGCTGGCCCGCAGAGCGTCGCACTCGGCGCGGGCGGCGAGCGTCGCCTCGTTGTCCAGCAACATCGGCAGGCTGTCCGCACCGAGTCCGGTCCGGAAGAGTGCGGCGACGTCCACATCGCGCCATCCGAGGTTGGGAGCGAGTCGCACGGGGCCGATGGTCCGGTCGACCAGGCCGGGGATGGCGAGGCCGGCGCCGGCGATCCGGATACCGGCGTCGACGGCACCGGTGACCCTCCGGTACAGGTCGACCAGATCCGGGATCACCAGTTCGGGGTCGCTGCCCCGGAAGTCGCCGTCCCGGAGTTCCTGAGCGAGCACCGCCCCGGACAGATCGATCAGCCGGACGCCCAGATAGTCGACGTTGACCTCCATGCCGACCGCGGCGAGCGTGCCGGAGGCGGGCACCAACGGGACGGCGGGCCGGCCGGCCCGCTGGGACATCAGCGGTGGCAGTTCGGCGACGAGGCCGGCCTCGATCAACGCGTCGACCAGCGAACTGACGGTCGCCCGGGTCAGTCCGGTGCTGGCCGCGATGTCGGCTCGCGAGAGCGGGTTTGTTGCGTCGACAATGATGCGCAGCACCAGGCCGAGGTTGTGCTCGCGCAGGTTGGCCTGCCGGATCGCCGACACCGCGCGCGGGGAGGGCGAGCGAGAAGCCATGGCTTGACCTTAGCGGGTCAATCCGATAAGTTCAGTCACAGAACAAAACGGTTCGCGACGAAGGAGTCAGCAATGGTGGTCAAGGCAACCCCGAATGATCGGTTCTCGTTCGGCCTGTGGACGGTGGCGTGGCAGGGCCGCGATCCCTTCGGTGACGCCACCCGGCCCGTCCTCGACCCGGTCGAGGCGATCGGCAAGCTGGCCGAGGCCGGCGCCTGGGGCGTCACCTTCCACGACGACGACGTGGTGCCGTTCGGCTCCGACGACGCCACCCGGGACAAGCTGATCACCGCGTTCCGGGACGCCTGCGCCCAGCACGACATCACCATCGAGATGGTCACCACCAACCTGTTCAGCCACCCGGTGTTCAAGGACGGCGGCCTGACCTCCAACGACCGCTCGGTGCGTCGCTTCGCGCTGCGCAAGGTGCTGCGCAACGTCGACCTGACGGCCGAGCTGGGTGCGAATACCTTCGTCATGTGGGGGGGCCGGGAGGGCTCCGAGTACGACGGCTCGAAGGACGTCAACGCCGCCCTCGACCGCTACGCCGAGGGTGTCGACACGATCGCCGCGTACATCAAGAGCAAGGGCTACGACATCAAGATCGCGCTGGAGCCCAAGCCGAACGAGCCCCGCGGTGACATCTTCCTGCCGACCGTCGGACACGCGCTGGGTTTCATCGCCAAGCTCGAGCACGGCGACATCGTCGGGCTGAACCCGGAGACCGGGCACGAGCAGATGGCCGGCCTGAACTTCACCCACGGGATCGCGCAGGCGCTGTGGGCCGGCAAGCTGTTCCACATCGACCTGAACGGCCAGCGGTCGATCAAGTACGACCAGGACCTGGTGTTCGGTCACGGCGACCTGCTGTCCGCCTTCTTCACCGTCGACCTGTTAGAGAACGGATTCCCGAACGGCGGACCGCGCTACACCGGACCGCGGCACTTCGACTACAAGCCTTCCCGCACCGAGGGTTTCGACGGGGT
>DATDBV010000161.1:0-7539 GCA_036524715.1 Nakamurella sp.
CCAGGCATCGTCGGCACCTAGCTCGCGGAGCAAGGCGTCGACCTCGGTGCTGGATATCCAGCGGCGCCGAGCGATGCCGACGACCTCGGCCACGGGCTCGCCGTGGTCGGTGATGGTGTACGTCGCGCCAGCCTTGACGGCACGAAGCATTCGGGTCGGGTTCTGTCGGAGCTCTCCGATGCTGATGGTCTCGGTCATGTGCCACCTCCGAATGCAAGCTGTAGACAATAATCTACACAGTCTATCTATCTAGACAGTCGTGGATCATGTCCCGGGATCCGATGACGGTCCGACGCAACCTTCGACGACCCGCAGCGCCGCCCACCGGGTCCCGCGCTGGCGGGGACGAAGCACAGGCTCGGCTTCGTGCGGACACGCTATCCCTGCCAGAGGGGTTTGCCGATGAACCCTGCGCGTGAGTTTGGATGTTCGGGTACTCGGCCCGTTCGGAGTCCGGCTCGGCCGCTCGGACATTCGCCTGGGCGGGCTGACACAAGGCGTCGCTGGCCATGCTGGCGCCATGTCGTCGTCACGTACACGCCCCTCCCTGCGCTCACCGGATGGGTGAGTTGTCCCGAATCAAATCGGGACTACGACGGCCAAACGGTGCGACTCACGGCCGCAGCACACGGAAGCCGCTGGTCACGTACGGTAGGTCGACGGGCGCGTCGCCGACGGCGCCGACCTCATCGAGCAGGGTCGACAGGCCCTCCTCGATCCGAGCCTTCTCCTCCGGCGGTGCGGTGATGACATAGCTTCGGGAACGGGCCATGTTCAGCAGCTGCGACCGGGTCATCTGCCGCATCCAGGACGACTGCTGCTGCTCGAGCGGGCCGAACGGCGCAGCCACATCCGGCCCGCCGTCGGCGAGCGCGCTCTCGGCCCGGCTGGCCCGCATGATATCGGTGAGCCGCCGCACCCAGGGCGTGCGCTCGTCGCGGATGTTCCAGATCAGGCCGAGCACACCGCCGGGCCGGAGCACTCGCGCGATCTCCCGGGACCCGACGACCGGGTCCACCCAATGCCATGCCTGGCCGAGGACGACGGCGTCCTGGGAGGCGTCATCGAGCGGCAGGTTCTCGGCCGTGCCGACATGGGTGGGCACGCCGGGGACCGCGCTGCGCAGGGTTTCGAGCATCGCCTCGTCGGGGTCGACCGCGGTCACGTCCGCGCCGAGGGCGACCGCGACCCGGGTCAGCTTGCCGGTGCCGGCGCCGACGTCGGCAACGTTCGGGGGCCCGTTCCCGGACACCGGCTCCAGCAGCCAGGCCACGGCGGCGGGCGGATAGTCCGGCCGGCCGGACTCGTACGCACCCGCCTGGGCTCCGAAGGACGTGGACAGCTCTTCCCGACCGGCCATCGGGCCAGGGTAGGCCGAATCCCCCGCGCGGAAGTCGCTCTTCCCGGGCCCGGCGGGGCGGCCTGCCCTACGAGTTCACCCGGATCGCGTCCAGGAGCAGAAGCGTCTGATGGGTTCGCTCATGGTCCTGGGCCGGGTCGTCGCCCGACTCGATCAGATGGACGAACCGGCGTACCTCGTCGACCAGAGTGTGCTGCGGATCGTCCAGTGTCAGTTGCTCGGATGTCCCGTCCCGGTGCTGCAGGGTCATCGATCGCGGGCTGGCGATGTGGTCGATCAGCAGCGTGGCCTCCTCACCCTGGATCTCGCTCGGCAGCAACGAGGTGGTGATCTTCGAGTAGCTCAGGTCCGCGACGAATCCGGGATAGGCCGCCAACACCGCACCGGCACCATCAACACCCGACACCACCGGCACGCTGGCGGCCAGCACCCGCTCCGGTGGGCCGAACAGGCTGACCAGGGCATGCGCGCAGTACACCCCCAGATCCATCAGCGCACCCCCGGCCATGGCCGGGTCGAACATGTTGACCCGCTCGCCGGCAAGCACCTGGTCGTACCGGGACGACCGAATCTGATACCGCAGCGACACTCGTCGGATGGTGCCGAGTCGAGGCAACACGTCACGGACCAGGCCGATGCCGGGGTCGTACTCGTTGCGGATCCCCTCGAGCAGGACCACTCCGGCCTCGGCTGCCGCGGCGACCAGTTCGGCCCACTCGGCCGCACCGGGCACGGCCGGCTTCTCGACCAGGACATGCTTTCCCGCTCGGATCGCCGCCAACGCCTGCTCGTGATGCACGCTGTTGGGGCTACCGACATACACCGCATCGATATCCGCCGCACTGAACACCTGGCGCAGGTCCGACACCGCGGAGGCTGCCCCCAGCTCCCGGGCCAGGCTCGCCGCACGGTCGGAATCGCGGGAGTACACGCAACCGATCTGGATGCCGTCGACGAGATCGACCGCGCCGGCGAAGTGATTGGTGATCATGCTCGTGCCGATCGTGGCAAGGCGAATCATCGGGTCATCGGCTCCGGGGTTCTGCGGGGACAAGTGATTGCGATCATCCTTCACTGCGCGCGGTGCCGGTGCCGTTCGGCGGGTCGGCACGGCCGCACCCGAGGCTTCGGCCACCGCCTGCGCAAGGATCACGTCGACGTCCGTGGCGGCCACCAACTCGGCGCACCCGGCGGGCCGTCGGGGTTGCACCGCCGGACGGTACGCCAGGGCGGTAGCGGCACCATAACACTTGCAATATCTGGAACAACAGATGTATTCTCGGTGTGTGTCGGCTCGTCGAGAAGTGTTGTTGGACGCTGCGATCCGGGTGCTGGGTGAGCGGGGGGTGAGGGCCGTGACGCACCGGGCCGTGGACGCCGAGGCCGGCCTGACGATCGGATCGACGGCGAACCTCTTCCCCTCCCGCGATGCGTTGTTCGCCGCGATCGTGGAGCGGTTCGCCGAGCGGGAACGGCGGAACTTCGAGGACCTCGCGGTGACCGTCAGTCCGAGGAGTCCGGCCGAGTTGGGCCGGGCGCTGGGGGCGGCCGTGCGGGACAGCGTGGGCCCGAACCGGACGCTGACGCTGTCCCGGTACGCGCTGCTGGTGGAGTCCGCGAACAACCCGGCATTGCGGGAGCAGATCGCCATCACCGGAGCCAGGGTGGGCGCGTGGCTGGCGAACTGGCTGCGGGTGATCGGCACCCGTGACCCGGAACGGGACGTGCACCTGCTCGGCAACTACGTCACGGGGATGGTGCTGCACCAATTGGCCATCCCGGACCCCAATTTCGACCCGACCGACAAGCTGGTCGCGCTGCTGGAGGGTCTGGTCGCCGCAGAGCCGGCCGGGCTTGCCCGGCGGGCACCGTAGGAACAACCGGAGACAGGTGGCCATGGACGCCCGGGACGTGTGGCGGGAGGTCGACGACCAGCGTCGTCGGCTGGTCGAACTCCTGGAGGATCTGTCCGACCGGGAGTGGCGGCAGCGGTCGCTGTGCGCGGGATGGACGGTACGGCAGGTCGCCGCGCACGTCGCCCTGCAGAACACGTCCTGGTCGGCGCTGCCCCGCGCGGCCCTGGCCGTGGTCCGCCACGGGGGTATCAACGGGGCGATCCACGCCGAGGCATGCCGGCACGCCCTGTTGCCGATCGAGCAGATCATCGGCGAGATCCGGGACCGGATCGGCGTCTGGCGCCCGCAGCCGACGGTGACCTACCTGGGGACCGCCATCGATTACCTGGTTCACACCCAGGACATCGCCGTCCCGCTGGGACGGTTGATCCCGATGCCGGTATCCACCGCGGTGGTGGCCGCCGACCGGGTGTGGTCCTCCGGTCGCATGTTCCACACCCGCCGGCGGTTCTCCGGGTACCGGTTCGTCGCCACCGACGCGGACTGGTCGGCCGGGCGGGGCGCCCTGGTGACCGGGCCGATCAGCGGATTGCTGCTGCTGCTCACCGGCCGCCCCGCGGGTCTGGCGACCCTGTCCGGACCCGGTGCGCAGGCCCTGCTCGCGGCCGGATCCGGAGCACGGCGATGAGCGATCGCCCACGCCGACCGGCAGCCATGAACCCGGCGCCGACCACGGGTCCAGCCGACGTCGGGCCGGCCGGTGACCCCGCCACGCTCGAGGCGCTCGCCGGGCTCGTATCCGACCGGCCGCTCGACCGGCTGGCCGCCATGGTCGCCGCGCACCTGGACGCACCGCGGGCGCGGGTGCACACCGTGCAGGTCGACACCCATCCCTACGACCTGCCCGCGATCACCACCGCCGGCCGGTTCCGGGTCAGCGGCACCGCCCACGCCGAATCCGGAGAACCCGTCAGGTACTCGTTCTTCGTCAAGGTCGTCCAGTCCTACACCCGGTCGCCGCTGTCCCAGCAGCTGCCCGCCGCCCTTCGCGACCGGGTCGCCCCACTGGTGCCGTGGCGCACCGAACCCGACTTGTACCGCACCGATCTCGCCGACCGGCTCCCGGACGGGCTGACCGTCCCCCGCGCCTACGGCGTCTACGACCTCGACGAGGACTCCGCCGCCATCTGGCTGGAGATGCTGCCCACCCAAGACATCACCTGGCGACTACCACAGCATCGGCGGGCGGCCTACCTGCTCGGCCGACTGGCCGCCAACCCCGCGGTGGCGCCACTGGCCGCCGCCGTCCCGGTCGTCCGGACCGCCCGGAACTTCGTTCGATGGTGGCTGGAGTACACCGTCATCCCCAACCTGTACGACGACCGGCTCTGGCAGCGCCCACCCGTCGCCGGAACCTTCGACGGCCGGCTGCGCACCCGCATGATCGCCGCGGTCGGCGCGCTCCCGGAACTCCTCGACGAACTGGAATCCCTGCCGACGGCCACCGCGCACGGCGATGCCTGCACCCGCAACCTGCTGATCCGCGAGCCCGACGGGCGGCTCGCGCTGATCGACTTCGGCTTCTGGGGCACCGCGCCGGTCGGGTTCGACCTCGGCCAACTCCTGCTCGGCGAGATCCAACTGGGACAGCGACCGGCCGGGCTGCTGCCTCGACTGGAGAACGAGTGCCTGCGCGCATACGTCCGGGGTCTGCGCGACGAAGGCAGCACCGTCAGCCACACCCAGGTCAGGCGCGCGCACGCACTGCTCCTGACAATCCATCACGCCATCCCGGCGATCCCCTTCGAGCACCTGACCACCGAACCCAGCCGAGCCCTGCATCGGCTCTTCGAGAACCGCGCCCAGACAACCCGTTTCATCCTCGACCTGCTCGACGCGACCGGCCCGGCGGCAGCACCGGAGAACCATAGGGCAGCGCACGACGCCACCCGCCCCGGCGCGCGGTGCAGCCTGCACTCGCCGCACGAAGCTGGCTACACCGGGGGCGAGCTGTAGCGAAACCAATCGTTCCGCTACAACAGCGTCCTGTGACAGATAAGTTTGGCCCACCGCAGGGCCGTTCCCGCGCCGACATCCACACCAGCAGTTCAAGAAGGCTGCTCTTGTGGATCTGGGCAGACGGTCACGGTGGTCGCGGGACCCGGCCGCGCCCAACAGGCCGCACCACCCGACCCCCAAGCGAAACGATCATGATCTTGGGCCATCCATAGTGGCAAGGTCATCGGCCTGACAGCCCGTGTGCACGGACATGCTCCTGAAAGTGCTCCAGACGAGTGTTGGTGACGAGGAACGCATCGGCGTCATGTCGAATCCACCCCTTCCCGTTCGACGCACGAGTAAGCCAGGGTTGAATCGGTGAATGGGGCCGACCCCGGTAGACGCGAAAGGAGCACAGCGATGAGGGTCATGGTTCTGGGCAAGGCGACGGAGCGGTCCGAGGCCGGCGAGTTCGGTTCCGCCGAAGAGTTCGCGGCGATGGATCAATACCACCAGCAGCTCGTCGAGGCGGGCGTTGTGTTGGCGAGCGACGGCCTCCAACCGAGCAGCAAGGGCAAGCGGATCACGTTCGACGCCGACGGCAACACCACGGTGATCGACGGCCCATTCGCCGAGACGAAGGAACTGGTCGCCGGCTTCTCGATCTGGGAGGTCGCCTCGATGGACGAGGCCGTCGAGTGGGTCAAACGCGCGCCATTCCGCGACAGCGGGGTGGTTGAACTGCGCAAGGTCCTCGACGCCGAGGACTTCTCCGAGTCCTTTGCGGCCGAGATCGCGGCAGCCGAGGACCAGCTGAGCGCAGATCTCGCTGACGGACAATAGTGGTTTCAGCGACTCAGCAGGCGATCGAGGCGGTCTGGCGGATCGAATCCGCCAGACTGATCGCAGGCCTGGCCCGCGTCGTTCGCGATGTCGGGCTGGCCGAAGACCTGGCGCAGGACGCACTCGTCGCAGCGCTCGAACAGTGGCCCGAGTCGGGTGTCCCGGACAACCCGGGCGCCTGGCTCATGGTCGTCGCGCGCCGCCGCGGCGTGGACACGACCCGTCGTGCCGTGACACTGCAGAGCAAGGTCGAACTGCTCTGTCGAGAGCTCAGTGATCACGAGACCCCGATGGATGAGATCGAGTTCGACGCCCACGTCGAGGACGACGTTCTGCGGCTGATGTTCACCGCGTGCCACCCGGTGCTGTCGGTCGAAGCCCGGGTGGCCCTCACCCTGAGGATGGTCGCCGGGCTGTCGACCGAGGAGATCGCCCGCGCGTTCCTGGTGCGGACGACCACGATGGCAGCACGGATCACCCGGGCGAAGAAGTCGCTCACCGAGGCCAACGTGCCCTTCGAGGTTCCGGTCGGCGAGGAACTCGCCGACCGGCTGGGCTCTGTGCTCGAGGCCGTCTACCTGCTCTTCAACGAGGGCTACACAGCCACCGCCGGCGAGCAGTTGACACGCGCCGAGCTATGCCAGGAGGCGATGCGGCTCGGCCGCATGCTCGCCGCGTTGGCAGCCGGCGAATCCGAGACGCATGCCCTGGTGGCGTTGATGGAGATGCAGGCGTCCCGCCCTCGCGCCCGCACCGGGCCCGGCGGCGAGATCGTCACGCTCGACAAGCAGGACCGTGCTCGCTGGGACCGGTTGCTGATCACGCACGGTCTCGCCGCGCTGGATCGGGCCGAGGAAATCGGCGGCACCGGCTCCTACGCGATCCAGGCGAGGATCGCTGCCTGCCACGCCAGAGCACCGCGTGCTGAGGACACCGACTGGGTGCGCATCGCCTCCCTGTACGGCGACCTCGTCGCGGTGACCCACTCGCCGATCGTCGAACTGAACCGCGCGGTTGCCGTGTCGATGGCCGACGGACCGGCCGCCGGGCTCGCTGTGACCGACGGAGTGCTCGACGTTGCCGCGCTGCGCAACTACCACCTGCTGCCGAGCGTGCGCGGTGACCTGCTGGCCAAGCTCGGCCGCTCCGTGGAAGCACGAGCCGAGTTCGAGCGGGCCGCCGAGCTCACCTCGAACGAGGCCGAACGCGCACACCTGCTCGCCCGGGCCAGCAGCTCCTGATAAAGATGCACGCTCAAGGCGACCACGGGCCTTCGTGCTTGCCGGAGATGGGTGTCGACATCAACGGTGAGCACCCGCGCCCTCGGCACGTCCAATTGCGCGGCGACCATGGCGGCGACACCACTGGCCGCCCGGGTGCCGGCCGTCCGGACCGCCCGGAGCTTCGTTCGATGGTGGCTGGAGTACAACGTCATCCCCGACCTGTACGACGACCGGCTCTGGCAGCGCCCACCCATCGCCG
>DATDBV010000162.1:0-9196 GCA_036524715.1 Nakamurella sp.
GAATACGACGGTGAGTTCGACCACATGGAGGGAGAAGCCGATGGTGTACCTGTGGCGCTACGCGGACGAGGCGGGAGTCGTCGCCGACGGACCGGACATCTCGTTCGGTTCCCAGGACGAGGCCGAGACCTGGCTCGGCGAGACCTGGGCCGACCTCCTGGCGGGCGGGATCACGGCAGTGTCGCTGTTCAACGACCGGCAGGCCGTGTATGGACCCATGGATCTGGCAGTGGTGTGACTCCGGTCACATTTGGTTGTTAACCGCGGTTCACGTCAGTCATGGTGGAAGTCACCATGACTGACTTCTCCGAACCCGCCGAGTACCCCGAGCTGCGTGCTGCCGTCCGGCAGATCACGCAGTCGCACGGGCCGGCCGAATACACCCGGCACGCCCGCACGTCCACGCCGATGGCGGCCCTGTGGCGCGACCTGGGCAAGGCGGGGTTCATCGGCATCAACGTGCCCGAGGAGTTCGGCGGCGGCGGCGCCGGGATGTCCGAGCTCGCCCTGGTGGCCGAGGAATCCGCCGCGGCCGGCTGCCCGCTGCTCACGCTGCTCGTGTCCAGCGCCATCGGGGTGGAGATCCTGCGTCGCCACGGAACCCCCGAGCAGCAGCGGGAATGGCTCCCGAAACTCGCCGACGGCGGCACCAAGATCGTCTTCGCGATTACCGAGCCGGACGCCGGCTCCAACTCGCACCGCCTGGCCACCACCGCTCGCCGCGACGGCGCCGAGTACGTGATCAGCGGACAGAAGTACTACATCTCCGGGGTCGACGAGGCCGCGGCGATCATCACGGTCACCCGGACCGGGACCGACCCGGTCACCGGCAAGGGGCAGCTGTCGCTGTTCGTGGTGCCGATCGACGCCCCCGGCCTGTCCTATCACCAGCTCGAGGTGGCCGCGCAGATCCCGGACCGGCAGTACACCGTGTTCTTCGACGACGTCCGGGTGCCGGACACCGCACTGATCGGGGTCGAAGGGCAGGGCTTCCGGCCGCTGTTCGACGGTCTGAACCCGGAACGCATCTCCGCCGCGGCGATCGGCGTCGGCATCGGCCGGTATGCGTTGGCCACCGCAAGCCGGTACGTCCGCGATCGCCAGGTGTGGGGCAAGCCGCTGGGCACCCACCAGGCCGTGGCGCACCCGCTGGCCAAGGCCGCCGTCGACATCGAGCTGGCCGGGTTGATGACCGCCAAGGCCGCCTGGCTCTACGACCAGGGTCAACCGGCCGGCGAGGTCGCCAACATGGCCAAGTACGCGGCGGCCACGGCGTCGGTGGCGGCCGTGGACGCGGCCATCCAGGTGCACGGCGGCAACGGGCTGTCGGTCGAGTACGGGCTGGTCCCGCTGTGGGGGATGGCCCGGCTGCTGTCCATCGCCCCGGTCAACAACGAGATGGTCCTCAACTACATCGCGCAGCACGTGCTGGACCTGCCCCGCTCCTACTGAAGGGTGCGGGCACCGCCGGCGGCACACCTAGGATTGCCGGGTGACTTCCACCGCCGCCCACCCCTCGCACGACGATCTGCCCAAGCAGTACGACCCGGCGGCCGTCGAGGTACCCCTGTACGAGCGGTGGCACGCGGCCGACTACTTCAGGGCCGACGAGGGCAAGGTGCTCCGGGGCGAGCGCAAACCGTTCTCCATCGTGCTGCCGCCACCGAACGTCACCGGCAACCTGCACGTCGGGCACGCACTGGACCACACCCTGATGGACGTGCTCACCCGCTGGCATCGGATGTCGGGCGACGAGGCGCTGTGGCTGCCTGGCATGGACCATGCCGGCATCGCCACCCAGACCGTCGTCGAGCGCCAGCTGGCCGTCGACGGCAAGACCCGGCACGACTTCGGCCGCGACCTGTTCGTGCAGAAGGTATGGGACTGGAAGCAGGAATCCGGTGGCGCGATCCTGGGCCAGATGAAGCGGCTGGGCGACTCCGTCGACTGGGACCGCGAACGCTTCACCCTGGACGAGGGCCTGTCCGACGCCGTCCAGTTGATCTTCAAACGGATGTTCGACGACGGCCTGATCTACCGGGCCGAGCGGATCATCAACTGGTGCCCGGGCTGCCTGACCGCGCTGTCGGACATCGAGGTCGAGCACTCCGACGACGACGGCGAACTCGTCTCCATCCGGTACGGCGACGGCGAACGGAGCGTCGTCGTTGCGACGACCCGGGTCGAGACAATGCTCGGCGACACGGCCATCGCGGTGCACCCGGACGACGAGCGCTACCGGCACCTGATCGGGCGAACCGTGCTGCTGCCCATCGTGAACCGGGAGATCCCGGTCATCGCCGACGATCACGTCGAGCCGCAGTTCGGCAGCGGCGCGGTCAAGGTCACCCCCGCGCACGATCCGAACGACTTCGAGATCGGCCGGCGGCACGGCCTGGACGCGCCGACGATCATGAACGAGGTGGCCGAGATCACCGGCACCGGGACCCGTTTCGACGGGATGGACCGCTTCGCGGCGCGGATCGAGGTGAAGCAGGAGCTGCGCGCGCAGGGCCGCATCGTCGCCGAGAAGGTGCCCTACGTCCATGCCGTCGGGCATTGTTCCCGCTCCGACGACGTCATCGAGCCGCGCCTGTCCACCCAGTGGTTCGTCCGGGTCGAGACCTTGGCCAAGGCGGCCGGCGACGCGGTCCGGGACGGCCGGACCCGGATCCACCCGCCGGACCTGGCCGCCCGGTACTTCGACTGGGTCGACAACATGCACGACTGGTGCATCTCCCGCCAGCTGTGGTGGGGGCACCGGATCCCGGTCTGGTACGGGCCGGACGGCGTCATGCAGGTGGTCGGCCCGGGTGAGGAACCGCCCGGTGCGGGCTGGACCCAGGACCCGGACGTGCTGGACACCTGGTTCTCCTCCGGGCTGTGGCCGTTCTCGACCATGGGCTGGCCGCAGGAGTCCGACACGCTCCGGGCGTTCTATCCGACGTCGGTGCTGGTCACCGGGTACGACATCCTGTTCTTCTGGGTGGCCCGGATGATGATGTTCGGGCTCTACGCCACGTCGACCGGGGACGGCCAGCCGCAGGTTCCGTTCACCACGGTCGCTCTGCACGGCCTGGTTCGCGACCAGTTCGGCAAGAAGATGTCCAAGTCCCGCGGGAACACCGTCGATCCGCTCAAGTGGATCGAGACCTACGGCGCCGACGCGGTCCGGTTCACCCTGGCCCGCGGCTCCAACCCGGGAGCCGACCAGGCGATCGCCGAGGACTGGGTCGCCGGCGCCGGTCGGTTCTGCTCGAAGCTGTTCAACGCCACGCGGTTCGCCCTGCTGAACGGTGCGGTGGTGCCGGACGTTTCGCCGATCGAGGGCGGGCTCACCCCGGCCGACCGGTGGATACTGGACCGGCTCGACGAGATGATCGTCACCACCACGGATCTGCTCGCCGACTTCCAGTTCGCAAAGGCCGCGGAGGGCCTCTATCACTTCGCCTGGGACGAGGTCTGCGACTGGTACCTCGAACTGGCGAAGGTGCAACTGGCGGCGGCGACCGCAGGTGCCGATCCGGACAGTGCCGATCCGGACAGTGCGGTCGTCACCCGGCAGGTGCTGGGCACCGTGCTGGACGGGCTGCTGCGGCTGCTGCACCCGTTCGTGCCGTTCGTCACCGACACCCTGTGGACCTCGCTGACCGGTGGGGAGTCCCTGGTCATCGCGGACTGGCCGGCGCCGTCCGGGCGGGCGGCCGCGCCGGCCGCGGCGGCCGCGGCGGCCGCCGCGGACTGGGTGGCCGACATCCAGATGCTGACCACGGAGATCCGTCGCGCCAGAACCGATCAGCGGGTGGATCCGAAGCGGTCGCTGCCCGCCCGGATCACGGTGCCAACCGCCGGTCTGGACGACGCCGCCCGGTCGCTGACCCGCCTCGTCGAGCCGGGGGTGGACTTCCACGCGACCGTGACCCTGCCGATCCGGCTGTCCACCGGCACCGCCTCCGTGGAACTGGACACCAGCGGCGTCCTCGACGTGGTTGCCGAGATCGCCCGGGCCGCCAAGGATCTCGCCGCGGCTGAGAAGGAGGTCGCGGACTGCGGGCGCAAGCTCGGCAACGCTGGCTTCCTGGGCAAGGCGCCGGAGGCGGTGATCGGCAAGATCCGGGCCCGCGCCGACAAGGCGGCCCAGGACGTGGGCCGGCTGACCGAGCGGCTGGCGTCGTTGCGCGGGCCCGGCCGGTGAGCAGGCCCCCCGATGACGATCCGCTGGGCTGGGACGCCGATGCCGTCGAGCCGGCCGACCCGGCCGACCTGGGGCCGGACATGTCGGATGCGGTTGCCACTGAAATTGCCTCGGCGACCGCGGATCTGGACGACCAGGCGCCGGACGGCACGACCGACCTGGTGCCCGACGCACCCCCGCTGACGCTCGGCTACGTCGAGTCCCTGCTGGACACCCGGCGCAACGAGGTGCAGATCTCGCCGACGCTGGACCGGATCACACTGTTGCTGGACGTGCTGGGCAACCCGCAGCGCAGTTACCCGGTCATCATGATCGCCGGCACCAACGGCAAGACATCCACCGCCCGGATGGTCGATGCGCTGCTGACCCGGTTCGGCCTGCGGACCGGGCGGTTCACCTCACCGCACCTGCAATCGGTCACCGAACGGATCGCCCTGGACGGCGAGCCGATCTCGGCGGACCGGTACGTGCAGGCCTTCAGCGACATAGCCGCGTTCGTCGACATCATCGACCGGGGTTCGGCCGGGACGGGTGGGGTGCCGCTGTCCAAGTTCGAGATCCTCACGGCCATGGCGTATGCCGTGTTCGCCGACGCCCCGGTCGACGTCGCGGTGGTCGAGGTCGGCCTGGGTGGGACCTGGGATTCGACAAATGTCGCCGACGCTGCGGTGGCGGTGATCACCCCGGTCGGCATCGACCACACCGAATTCCTCGGGCCCACCCTGAGGGAGATCGCCGGGAACAAGGCGGGCATCGTCAAGGCCGACTCGGTGGCCGTGGTCGGGCCGCAGGAGCCGGACGCGATGAACGTCATCCTGCGTCGCACCATCGACGTGGACGCCGCGGTGGCCCGGTTCGGCAGCGAGTTCTCCGTGCTGGACCGCTCATTCGCGGTCGGCGGCCAGCGGTTGACGATCCAGGGCCTCGGCGGGGTGTACGAGGACATCTTCCTGCCCCTGTCGGGCGAGCACCAGGCGACCAACGCGGCCCTCGCGCTGGCCGCGGTCGAGGCGTTCTTCGGCGCCGGGGCCAGCCGACAGCTCGACATCGCCCCGGTGCAGGACGGTTTCGCCGCGGTCGCGTCGCCGGGCCGGCTGGAACGGGTCCGCACCTCGCCGACGATCCTGGTCGACGCCGCGCACAACCCGCACGGTGCCGCCGCGCTGGCCGCGGCGCTGGCCGCCGAGTTCTCCTTCACCCGGCTGGTCGGGGTGCTCGCGGTGCTGGCGGACAAGGATGTCCGCGGCATCCTCGAGGCGCTGACCGGCTCGTTCGACGAGGTGGTGGTCACCCGCAACTCCTCGCCCCGGTCGATGCCGCCGGCCGAGCTGGCGGAGCTCGCCGAGGACGTCTTCGGAGACGGCATCGTGCATGTCGCCGACCGGATGGACGACGCCATCGCGCTGGCGGTCGAGCTGGCCGAGACGGACGTCGAGGATGTCTCCGGGACCGGCGTAGTGATCACCGGGTCGGTGGTCTCCGCCGGTGACGGCCGGGCCCTGGCCGGATTGGCGCCCGCATGAACGCTGACATGAGCGCCGGCATGAACCGGACACCCGACACCGAGCCGGATGCGGCGGCACTGGAGTACGCCCGCCGCGAGGCCGCGATCAACAAGGGCCTGCGTGGGGTGATGTCGGCCACCCTGGTCCTGGAGGCGATCACCGTGCTGCTCGCGCTGCCGGTCGCGATCAACGTCGACGGCGCCGTCGGGCCGCTCGGGATCACAGCGATCTGCCTGCTCGCCGCCCTGCTCATCGTGTGCTGCGTCATCGTCAAGCGGCCGTACGCGCTGACCGTGATCCTGTCGCTGCAGGCACTGATGATCGCCGGCTGGTTCATCACCCCGACGCTCGGCGTGATGGGTCTGGTGTTCGCCGCGGTGTGGGCCCTGATCCTGTGGTTCCGCGCCGAGCTACGCCGCCGGCTCGCGGCCGGTACGCTGCCGGAGCCGCCGCAACCGCGCGGCCCCTGAACGCAGGTGGCGCGGCCCCCCGGGCCGCCCGAGCACGAGGAGCCAGTCCACCCATGTCGGATGCCGAACGCACACTCGTTCTGATCAAGCCCGACGCCGTCGAGCGCCGCCTGGTCGGCGAGATCATCGCCCGCATCGAACGAAAGGGCCTGTCCCTGGTGGCGTTGGAGCTTCGTCAGGTCGAACTGGTGATCGCCGAGGAGCACTACGCCGAGCACAAGGGCAAGGGTTTCTACGAGAGCCTGCTCGAGTTCATCACCGGCGGTCCGCTGGTCGCCGCGGTCGTCGAGGGTCCCCGGGCCGTGGCCGCGTTCCGGCAGTTGGCCGGCGCCACCGACCCGGTAGAAAAGGCCGCCACCGGCAGCATCCGCGGCGACCTCGGCCTGCAGACCCAGTACAACCTGGTGCACGGATCGGATTCGGCGGAATCGGCCGCCCGGGAGATCGCGCTCTGGTTCCCCGGCCTGTGACCGGTGCGCTCGGCCCCGAGTTCGACGCCGCCGCACCCACCATCCGCCGGGTCGGTCCCGGTGCCCCCGCGGGAGTCGACGGCGCCAGCGCTCCGATGGCGGCCGACAGCACCTTCGGTGTCGCGCTGGTCACCCTGTGGCACGAAGTCGCGCAGGCCGGAGGCGTCGTCGGGTTCGCCGACTCGGTCGACCGGGCCGAAATCGCCCGGGCGGCGACACCGGTTGTCGAGGACCTGCGCAAGGGCCGGGCCTTGGGGGTCGCGGCCGACCACGGGCGACGGCTCGTGGGCGTCGCGGTGCTACGTCCCGGGGCCGGTACCCGCGTCCACACCGGCCGGATCGACCTGCTGATGGTCGAGCCGGCGCTGACCGGGTGCGGCCTGGGTAGCGGGCTGCTGACCGCGCTGCTGGACGCCGCCCGCGGCCGCGGGCTGGCCCGGGTCGGGGTGGAGTTCGGGCAGGACGAGCGGGTCCAACGGTTCTTCGAACGGTCCGGCTTCACCGTCTGGGGCCGCCGCCCCGGGTGGCATCGCACTGGTGCCGGTGTCGACCGGGAGGAGATCATCATGGGGGTTCAGTTGTGAGGGCGGGAGGGTCGGCGTGAGACGCGTGGTCGATCTGTCCCACGTGATCGTCGAGGGCATGGTGACATACCCGGGCATTCCGGGACCGACGCTCGGGTCGCACCTGACGTTCGACGAGTCCGCCGCGCACTACGCGACCGGCACCGAGTTCTCCATCGGCACGATCTCGATGGCCGCCAACACCGGCACCTATCTGGACACCCCGGCGCACCGCTATCGGGACGGCGAGGATCTATCACAGCTCGCCCTGGAGAAGATGGTCGACCTGCCCGGCGTCGTGGTCCGGGCCCGGCAGCGAGCGACCCCCGGTGGCCGGGCGATCGACGAGGCCCACCTGCGGGCGGCGCTCGGTTCGCTGCACCCGTCCGGCATGGCCGTGCTGGTCCAGACCGGGCACAGCGACCGTTGGGGCACCGCGGAGTACTTCGCCGACCACCCGTATCTGACCGACGACGCGGTCGAGTTCCTGGTCGCGGCCAAGCCTGCGCTGGTGGGGATCGACTCGTTGAACATCGACTCGACCCATACCGGTCGGCGGCCGGCCCACAGCTGGCTGCTGGCCGCGCGGATCCCGGTGGTCGAGCACCTGACCGGCCTGGCCGATCTGCCGGACACCGGCTTCCGGTTCACGGCGGCGCCGCCGGCCGTCCGCGGAATGGGCACGTTCCCGGTCCGGGCGTTCGCCGTCCTGGACTGAGACCTGCCGGGGTCTGTCGGGGCCTACCCGTGCAGGCCGCGGCGGCCGGTGGCCAGGAACGCCCAGCCGACGGCGAGGGTGCCCAGCAGCAACAGGCCAAGGCCCAGCACGACCGGCCAGACGATGTCCAGGCCGGTGCTGGCCAACACCATTGCGGTCGGCGGGGCCGCCGGGTCGCCGGTCGGTGGCTCGCTCACCGGCGTCCACACGGTCGCCGCCGAGGCCGCGCCCGCGGACAGCAGGCCGACGCCGAGCATCGAGACCACCAACAGGCCGACGGTCAGCCACCGTCGCAGGGCCCGGGTAGTCGTCATCGGCGCGCTTCCGTCCTGTCTGTCGGGTTCGATCGGGTCGTGGGCATGCCTGCCCAGGGTAGGACGTGTGAAGGGACCGTGTGGTTGCGTGGACCCGAGGTTGCTGTTGCCCTGATGGTCGACGCGAACAACTTCCGAGTGTAGGAACCCGCCGCGGACACGGCGGTGCGCCGCGCCGACAGCCGGTCGCGGCGCCTGACGGACCGTCACCGGCCGGTTGTGGGATACTGGCGTCAGCGCAGTGCCGGTAGCGACCGGTGCAGTGCCCGGGCGGGTGACGCCACTGTCCGCCGCGCCGTTGGGTGACCTGTGGATTTCGCAGCGTTCGCAACCGGCCGCGGTGGAGGCGGTCGTCGATCGCCCGACCACCAGACTTCCCGAGGGCCTCACCGGCCCCGGCATTGACCTGCAGGACCCCTGTGCGGACGCGTTCGCTGCGCGCCCGGGGGTCCGTGAGAGGAACCGTCGCGATGACGTCCACCCTGGAAACCGCCCTCGCCAACCTGCCCGCCAAGCCGCGCGTGCACGAACTGTCCAAGCGGGTGGGCACCACCAGCAAGGAGATGCTCGCCGTGCTGGGCGAGCGCGGCCTGACCATCAGCAGCGCGTCCGCGTCCGTGCCGCGCGAGGTCGCCGTCGCGGTGATCGAGCACTACCTGGGTACCCCCGTCCCGGTCGAAGTCGTCGCCACGCCTGAGACGCCGCCCGAGGCGTCGGCCGAGGCCGTGGAGGAAGCGCCTGCCGAGGCCGATGAGGCGGCGCCGGTCGAGGCGGTCCCGCCGGCCCCGGTCGCGGATCCGTTCAACCCGCTTTTCCTGCCGCCCAGCGAGACGACCGCGACGGCGATCGATCGGCCGGGCGCGGACGCGCCGTCCGAGTCGGCCGCCCCGGCCGCGCCGGCCGGCGGCCCCAGGCGGTCACGGCGCCGGCGCGGCCGGTCGGCCGGCCGCCCGGACCCCCG
>DATDBV010000163.1:0-4896 GCA_036524715.1 Nakamurella sp.
CCATCCAACCCGGCGAGGCCCCGGACGCCCTGGCCGTCGTCCGACCCGGCCCGACGACCGTGCAGTCCCGCGACGACGCCGCCCTGTACGCGATGATCGGGCGGCGCCGAACCAACCGACAACCCTTCCTGGACGCCCCGACGCCGGCCAGTGATCGGCGATTGCTGATCCGGGCGGCCGCCGACGAACACGCAGTGTTGCACGAGATGACCGATCACGCTGGACGATCCGAGCTCCGGCGGATCGTCGCGGCCGCCGATCAACGGCAACGGGACGACGTGGTCTGCCGGGCCGAACTGGAAGCCTGGACCGGGTTCCGGCACCGACGCCCGGACGGGGTGCCCGCGGCCGCGGCCGGGCCGAGACCCGAACCACACGACCTCTGGGCGTACCGGGACCTCGGACGCAGGTTCTCCGGGGCTCGGGTCAGTGACGGTCCTTTCAGAGCCGAACCATTCGTCGTCGTTCTGGCCTCCGTCAGTGACGGGCCTGCCGAGCAGATACAGGCTGGTCAGGCACTACAGCGGGTGCTTTTGAACGCGACCGCACTGGGGCTGAGCGCGTCCTTCCTGTCCCAGCCCATCGAGGTCGCCGAACAGCGACGGCACCTGCGCCAGCTCCTACCGTGCCGGCTGCACCCGCAGACGGTCCTGCGCTTGGGGTTCAGCCCGCCTGTCACGTCGTTGACCCCACGACGCGATCCCGCAGACCTCATCGCACGGACTTCGCTGAGCAATCCTTGCACGTGACCGTCCCCGGGTGGGTGAACGGCGGGTGGGGTGCAGATCTGTCCGCGACGGAAATGGCGTGCTGTCCTTCCCGGCCGATGCTGCCAGCTGAACATGGAGACCGATCTCCGCCGTACGGGGCTGGGTCGACACGAATGCGGTGCCCATGGGCGATTCGGTTGCCGCCGCGAGCAACCGTTCCGTCGAAATCCTCAGCTAGTTCAGGGCTGGTTCGACCCTTCCGGACGCTGTCGTAGCGCGGGCAGGAGCCCGCCGGCGAGGACCATGCCGACCTGCCGACCCGACAACCTGTGTTTGGTGAGGTAGTCCCGTCCGCGGGTGGAGTTGTGAATCCGGACGACCGTGGAACCGCGGCCCAGCGTGTTCCGCAGATCCTCCAGGATCAGCACGTCGCCCTGCTCGATGCTCTGGTGATCGGCGGGGTCGGTGAATTCCAGGGCCAGGACACCGAAGTTCGCAAGGTTCTGCCAGTGAATGCGGGCAAACGACACCGCCAGGACGGCCCTCAGGCCGAGGTAGCGGGGGGCGATGACGGCGTGTTCCCGGGACGAGCCTTGCCCGTAGTTGGAGCCGGCGACCACCAGGTGTCCGCTGCCGGCGCGGCTGGCCAGCACCCGTTGCGAGTAGCTGTCGTCGAGCTGACCGAAGGTGAATTCGGCCAGCTTGGGGATGTTGCTGCGATACGGCAGCACCCGGGCGCCGGCCGGCAGGATTTCGTCGGTGGACACGTCGTCACCGACCTTGAGCGCGACCGGCGCCTCGATGCGATCGGGCAACGGACCGAAATCGGGTAGCGAGGAGATGTTCGGCCCCTTGACCAGCACGACCTGTCCGGCCTGCGTGGCCGGCAGGGGTGGTTCGAGCATGGCGGTGTTGACGCTGGACCGGCTCGGCAGCTCGATCCGCGGGTAGTCGATTCCGAGCAACTCGGGCAACTCACGGGGATCGGTGATCCGGCCGGTGAGCGCGGCCGCCGCCGCGGTTTCGGGGGAACACAGGTAGACGGAGTCGTCCGTGGTTCCGGATCGTCCCGGGAAGTTGCGCGGGAAGGTCCGCAGGCTGTTACCGCCGACCGCGGGGGCCTGCCCCATGCCGATGCAGCCCATGCAGCCGGATTGGTGCAGCCTGGCTCCTGCCGCGATCAGGTCGAGGGTGCCACCCATCTTCGTGAGGTCCTGCAGGATCTGCCGGGAGGTCGGGTTGATGTCGAAGGACACCCCTGGGTGGGCCTGCCGACCGCGGACGATTCCGGCGACGACGGCGAAGTCGCGCAGCCCCGGGTTGGCCGATGACCCGACCACGACCTGCTGCACGTCCCGGCCGGCGACTTCGCGCACGGGGTGCACGTTGCCCGGTGAGCTGGGTAGTGCGATCAACGGTTCCAGGGTGGCCAGGTCGATGGTCTCGGCGATGTCGTAGGTGGCGTCGTCGTCGGCGACCAGCTCGACGAAGTCGTCGTCACGTTGCTCTGCCCGCAGGAACGTCCGTACCTGGGGGTCCGCCGGGAATACCGTGGTGGTGGCGCCGAGTTCCGCGCCCATGTTCGCGATGACGTGCCGGTCCATCGCGGTGAGTCCGGCCAGCCCGGGGCCGTGATATTCGATGATCCGGTTCACGCCGCCCTTGACGCCGTGCCGGCGGAGCATCTCCAGGATGACGTCCTTCGCGCTCACCCAGGGCGGCAGCTCGCCGGTCAGTCGGACACCCCAGATCTCCGGCATCCGCAGGTAGATGGGTTCACCGGCGATGGCCGTGGCCACCTCGATGCCGCCGAGCCCGATCGCCAGCATGCCCAGCGAGCCGGCGGCCGGGGTGTGACTGTCCGAGCCGACCATCGTCTTACCCGGGATCCCGAACCGCTGCATGTGGGTGGGGTGAGAAACCCCGTTGCCGGCCTTGGAGTACCACAGCCCGAACCGCTGGGAGGCCGACCGCAGGAAGGTGTGGTCCTCGGCGTTCTTGCTGTCGGTCTGCAGCAGGTTGTGGTCGACGTATTGCACGGAGACCTCGGTGCGGGGCCGGTCGAGCCCGAGGGCTTCCAGCTCCAGCATCACCATGGTGCCGGTGGCGTCCTGGGTGAGGGTCTGGTCGATCCGGATCCCGACCTCCTGCCCGGGGGTCATCTCTCCGGACACCAGGTGGGTGGCGATCAGCTTCTGGGCGACGTTGCGTCCCATGGGTTTTCTCCTCGTCATCCCCCGGGCGCACAGGGGGTGGGTTGGCACCGGCTCTGCCATCGGGTGGCGTGAGGAAAGGACGGCCGGCCGTTTCGGGATGGGTGGATCGGTGGTCAGGACTCGAGGAGGGCCTCCAGCGGGGTCCGGGGATCGGTGAGTCGGCCGATGTCGATCGTCTCGCCGGTGTTGATCAGCGCTGCGATGGTTTCGGTGACGTCCCAGGTGTTGACGTTCATTCCGGCCAGTAGCCGGCCGTGCCGGAGCCAGAACGCGACGAACTCGCCGCTGTGGACGTCGCCGCGGATGACGACCTGGTCGTAGCCGCCGGGTTCGGTGTATCCGGTGTATTCCATGCTCAGGTCGTACTGGTCGGTGAAAAAGTACGGCAACCGGTCGTACACGGCGTCCTGGCCGAGCATCGATCTGGCGGCGACGGGGCTCTGGTGCAGGGCGTTGGCCCAATGCTCCACCCGCAGATGACGGCGCAGCAACGGGTGGTAGGCGTTCGCGACATCCCCTGCGGCATAGACATCGTCGTGGGAAGTGCGCAGGTGCTCATCGACCCAGATGCCGTTGTCGATCTTCAACCCGGCCTGCTCGGCCAGGTGGGTGTTGGGGGTGATGCCGACTCCGATGATGACGTCGTCCGCGGGGATGTGACTGCCGTCGGTGAGTTGTACGCCGGTCGCGTGGTCGCCCTCGCCGGTGATCTCGGCGGTCTGCACACCACAACGCACGTGGACTCCGTTCCGACGGTGCAGATCGGCGATGATCTGCGCGACCTGGGGCCCCAGCACCCGCAGCAGCGGCAGCTCTCCTGCCTCCAGGACGGTGACCTCGATCCCCGCGGCCCGGGCCGCAGCCGCGGTTTCCAGGCCGATCCACCCGCCCCCGATGATCGCGACGCGGGAGGCGGTGCGGAACATCGTCTTGATCCGATCGCTGTCATCGAGTCGCCGCAGGTACCGTCCGCGGCCCGAAACGGCGCCGGGGGTGTCGAGTCGCCGCGGCGAGGAACCGGTGGTCAGCAGCAACTTGCGGTAGCCGAGACGGCTTCCGTCGGCGAGGGTCACCTCGTGCCCGGTTGGGTCGATCCGGTCGACCGCGCCGCCGGTGCGCAGGTCGATGCCGTGGTCGGCATACCAGTGCCGGGGATGCACGAACGTGGCCTCCCGGTCGGCCCGGCCCATCAGATAGTCCTTGGACAGCGGCGGCCGATCATACGGGGGGTCGGATTCGTCCCCGATCAGCACCACCCGACCGGTGTAACCCTCCTCACGCAGCGTCTGCGCGGCGGTGGCGCCGGCCAGGCCGGCTCCGACGATGACGAACGGGTCATCCCTGTGCATGCGGCACGGTCCTTCCGGTGGTGGGGGCGGCGTCGTGCAGGGCGGCGCCCACCTGCTGGCTCAGCCGGTCCCAGCTGGCCGTGAACGTCGTGACGGCCTGGTCCTCCAGGGTCTGCACTACGTCCCGGTAGTCGACGCCCACGGCGGCCAGCCGGACCAGCACCCGCTGGGCACCCGCGTAGTAGCCGCGGATCGAATCCTCGGGAATGACGCCGTGGTCGGCGACCGCCTGCAGAGTGCCCTCCGGCATGGTGTTCACCACGCCGGGTGCGACAAGATCGACGACGTAGCGGGTGTCGGGGTAGGCGGGGTCCTTCACCGAGGTCGAGGCCCACAGCGGACGTTGCGGGTGGGCGCCCAAGGCGGCCAGGGCCTGCCACTGCGGCGAGACGAGCATCCGCTCGTAGTGGGCGTAGGCGATCCGGGCGTTCGCAATCCCGGCGGCGCCGCGGAGCGCGGCGGCTTCCCGGGTTCCGATCTCCTTCAGGCGCCGGTCGATCTCGGTGTCGACGCGGCTGACGAAGAACGAGGCCACCGACCCGATTCTGGAGATGTCGTGGCCGGCCCGACGCGCGGCCAGCAGGCCGTCGAGGAACGCCTGCAGAACCTCGTCGTACCGGG
>DATDBV010000164.1:0-5917 GCA_036524715.1 Nakamurella sp.
GTGGCGGCGGCCGCGGGCAGCGGGGGCCGGGACCGCTGGTCGCACCAGGCGGTGAACTCGCGCCAGTCGGAGCGGTACCCGCGCAGCGTTGGCCGCCCGGGCGGCCCGGACGTAGGCGTCCTCCGCGTCGGACAGCGGCACGCCGTCCAGCAGGGCCAGCGCGTCCCGATCGGCGTCCCGCCGCGCGGCGGGACCGGACGGTCCGCCGGCCGCCTCGGTCACCGGGTCCGCCATCGGAGCAGCAGTCTGCGAGCACGAGCGGCTCGATCCGTCGTCGACACGCCGTATCACCCGGGATTCGGATGATTATCCCGGGTAATACGGCGGGGACCAGAAGGATGTCGACCAGGTGCCGATAAATCAGACATCGACCCAGGATCGGGTCCGCGGGCTCCAACGGGATGACCCGACATCGTCGGTCGGGCTGAGCACCGGGTCGGCGAAACCGGTGACCGCGGTAAGAACCTCGGTGAAGGAGGCCGGTAGCCGATCGACCAGGTCCTGCCGGGATCGCCACGCGAACCATTTGGTCTGGGCCAGTTCGGCGTAGCCGTCCAGTTCGTCGGTCAGCGCCATGAGTTCGACATCGCGATGGGCGGCGACGGCGGCGAGGGCATCTCGGACCGGCCCTGCGTTGAAGTCGTATCGGCCGGTCAGCTGGTAGATGTCGCCGTAGTCCCGCCACCGGGTGCTGGCAATGCCCAGTTGTAGCGCGGTGACGACCTTCTCGGCGAGGACCATCTCCATCGGATACCCGCGTAGCGAGATGGCCGGCTGATCGAGCAGCCGGGGTAGTTCGACGTCGGCGGGGGCCGGCCAGATGGGATCGCCGACGTTGACGTCCACATGGAACGGTTCCCAAGCGGTGACCAGCCGGGCGCCCAGTCGCACCCGTACGCCGCTGTATTGATCCTGGTCGCGGATCACCTGTGCGGTGACCGCGCCCAGGTCGAAGACCAGACCGTCGTCCAGGTCGGGTGGGAGCGGAGTCCGGGCGATCTCGATGACGGTCTGCCGGATGTCCTCGAGGTCGTTGGAGGTGGCCAGGGCCGCGAAGTCGATGTCCGTGGTGGGCCGGCGGAGTTGGTAGGCGGCCAGCAGCACACCGCCCTTGAGCACGAACCGGTCGCGGTGGGTGGAGTGCGAGAGCCGCAGTAGGAGCCCCTCCAACGCATACAGCCTGAAGTACTCGGCGGCGATGCGGCCGTCCACCTTGGCCCGTTTCTGGAGGTCGAGGTAGGCCCGGCCGCTGACAGTCGATCGAGTGGGCTTGTTGGCGATGATTTCCCCCAGTGGCGATGGGCCGCTCTGAGCACGGCTCGGCCGGATCAGAGCAGGATCTGCAGTGCGGTGAGCACGGCGGTCCGGGTACGTGGGAATGATTTGACGTGACGTAGGAGCAGATTCGGTTGTCCACCTTGGCGGAGCCACCGTCGTAGGGCCTCGTTGGCAACGTCCGGTCCGAGGGTAGTGCGCATGCGGAAAGCGTCGATGATGCTTCGCGGGGCGTCGTACAGGCCCATCGTGACGTCGACGTCGACGGTGATCTCGGTGCGACCCACATCGAAGGTCGCCGGGTCGAACTTGTGCCAGCGCACCGGCGCCGACACCTTCGGCTGCCACTGTCCGCGCGGAACCGCGATGTCGTGCTTGGCGGGGATCTGATCGGTGAGATCATGCCGCGCGAGCGCGGAGACCAGGCACAGGGTCGGCTTGTGTGCTTTCACCGCGATCTCCACCAGGTCCAGGTCCACCAGAGGTGCGGACGTGCGCCGGAACAGGCCGTGGCCGATCCGCTCAACCTCACCTGCATGCTGCAATGACGCAAGACCACGGCGTGACAATCCGCTCTGCTCGGCTTGCGCCGCGGTGAAGGTGTTCGGCAGCTCTCTGTCCGACGGTCCGGGCACCGCTCCCCCTCGACGTTGTACATGATCCTACCCAGCAGCGCCCATCCTGGCTAGGATTTCGTTCGACAAGACCAGCTACCTCGCGGAGCGTGCACGGGTGGAGAGGGTCTCGGTGGGGCCGGTCTTCGAGCCTCTCCTCCTGTTCGCCCGCCATCACGGCTACCGCCCGGAGGGACTGGTCGAGATCATCAACGACATCGCCCGTCGTTCCGCGACCGGAACGAACTGAGGCGCGGCGCCACGGACCCTGAAGGATCGGAAAGCCCGCTCGAAGCGGTTCGCCTTTCAGGCTGGTCTTCCCTGGCCGCACCGGGGTGGGTCAGGCGCAGTCGGTGCAGATCGGCGGTTGGCCGGGGTGGGAGGCGATGCGGTTGCGGTGGTGGACCAGGAAACAGGATGTGCAGGTGAACTCGTCGGCCCGTTTCGGGATGACGGCCATGGTCAGTTCTTCCCCGGACAGGTCTGCACCGGGTGGTTCGAGGCTTTCTGCGGTGTCGTTCTCGTCCAGGTCCACGTCCGGGGACTGGGGGTCGGCGCGGGCCGTCTTGAGGGCGTCCAGTGAGTCGGTCTCGGTGTCCTCGATGCTGCTGCGGCGGGGTGCGTCGTAGTCCGTGGTGGTGGTCATGGGATTCCCCTGGTTCTTCGGCGGGTTGGCGGTTGGCGATCCGTTCGACGGGTGCGTGCGGCGTCTTGGATCGGGTAACGCGGCGGTCGGCTGATTGGTGCCCGCCCGGGCGGGCGGCAACCGGCCCTTGGCGGTTCTCGTCGTCGGACCGGGGGTCATCCCGCCGTGGCCGGGCCGCCGTCCGGCGCGATCCCGTTGGTCGGGGCGCCGTCGACGCGGGCGGTGTCGGTGGTGGCCGGGTCGGGTTTGGCGATGTAGTGCACTTCGGCGCCCTTGAAGCAGACGCCTCCGCTCACGGAGACGGCCAGGTTCACCGATTCCGCGGCGGCCGTCAGGTGGCCCGGGTCGACCGCGAGTTCCAGGGTGCCGGTGCCGGTGGTGGCGGCGCCGCTGGACTTGGTGGCCAGCAGGTGGGTCGCACCGGAGGTGAGGTCGTGTCGGGACAGTTCGCCGTAGACCGATCCGGTGGTGGAGCTGTCGATGTAGTAGACGGTGGCGCCGGTGAGCAGGGCGCCGCGGGGGACGGGGAAGCCGTAGCCGAGGCTGCCGGATCCGGTGAAGCAGCCGGGGTTTCCGGATCGAACCTTGAACTGGGCGCCGCTGACGGCGATGTGCTCAATCGGTTGCCGCGGGCCGGGCGGGGCGGCGGCGGCGGACCCGCCGACCGCGGCCGCGCCGGCGGCGAGGACGGCGATGGCGATAGCGATGATGGCCATGGTGGCCTTGCGTGACATCGGGGGACTCCTGTGGTGGGCGGTGATAGCGAGGAGTACGTCCGGGCGAACGCGGGCGGTTCTCACCGGCCAAACCCGTTCCGGGACACGCCGGCCGGACCGCAGCACACCCGGGGCCGTCCGGTCGCGGTCATCCCGGAGACAAGGGCTTCGATCCGCCATTGCGTGGTTGCCGCGACGGAGTCCAGTCGGTTGAGTGCGGTCGACGGCGCTGGTGGCCGCCGTCCGATCCGCTTCTCTGTCACTCATCGATCCGATGGTCAAGACCGGAAGGCGGTGACCGAGACGGGGGCCCGCCGACGGGCCGGTCAGCACCGTGGACCAAGTTTCTCGGCGACCAGGGCGGCGATCATCGCGCTGCGGGTCAGGGTCCGGCTGGCCACCTCGCTGCGGAGGGCCTGGTCGCGGACCGGGACCGGCTGGCCGGGTGGGGCACGCCAGCGCCCCGTCTGGTCGGGGACGGCGCCCAGAGTGCGCAGCGCGGCGGCCAGGTCCGCAGGAAGTCGGCCAGCACGTCGGCCACGATCTCGTTGATGACCATCGGCTCCACCCCGATGCGCAGGTCGCCGACCACGCCCTCGCCCATCTGGGACAGCGTGCCCGCGATCCGGTCCCGGTCGGCGAGCAGACGCCCGCCGTTGCGCAGCAGGTACAGCCCGGCGTTGGTCGGGCGCACGCCCTGCGCGGTGCGTTCGAGCAACCGGACGCCGAGCTCGCGTTCCAGTTTGGCCACCGCGAGGCTCACCGGCGGCTGGGTCATGTCCAGGTTCTTGGCCGCCTGGGATACCGAGCCGGCGTCGACGACGGCCCTGAAGTACTCAAGCTGCCGAAAGTCCATCGTGCCGCCCTTCGCGACAGCCTCCGCCGACGGTGGTTACGAAGCCTATCGGGTCCTGGGCGTCGCCCGCCGGACTTGGTGGCGGCGGTGGAGACGACCCGGCTCGGCCGAGGCGGGGCTTCGGCGTGGTCCAGACACCGCATGAAGTGACCTCACCGGCAGACCTAGCGGGTCGACCCGACGACGTTTCTTCGACGCGTTCGGCGATGTCCTGGACGAGGTTCCGCCCGCTGCCCGGGCGAGGATGTGAATGTTCGAGCTATCTGGCTCAGTTTGTTCGCGCTGTTTGGCTCTACCCGCGGTAGGTGGTGAACATCCGGCACGCTCGCAGTGCGGTTGATGACGCGCGAGAAGGCCGGATGTGAGCCAGACAATTCGACCAAAGCGAGCCAATCACTGGGTTCTGGCCCACTTTGCGTGAAGCCGAGGCGGCCGCGGTAATGGGCGCGACTCCGGTCGGTCGGGCGTGGTGCTCTCGGTGTTGTGGCTGGTGAGTGCTGTTGCCGGGTTCTGCTTCCGCAGCTGTCGCCGGTGGTGATCGACCGGGTCGACGAGGTTGACGGCACGGTGGTGATCACCGCGCATCCGCGGGCGCGGGGGGCGCGGTGCCGGCGATGCGGTCGGGTGTCGGCGCGGGTGCACAGTCGGTACCGACGGCAGCTGGCGGATCTACCCGTTTCGGGTCGGTCGGTCGAGGTGGTGTTGACGGTGCGCCGATTCTTCTGCGACGACGTCGACTGCAGTGTCTGCACGTTCGTCGAGCAGGTGCCGGGGCTGACCGAGCGGCACGCCCGGCAAAGCTCCGGCCTCCGGACAGCGTTGGTGGCCGTCGGGTTGGCGTTGGCCGGGCGGGCAGGCTCGCGGCTGGCCTTCCGGCTCGGGATGGGGGTGAGCCGATCGACGCTGCTACGGCTGATCCGCGCCCTGCCGGATCCACCGGTCGGCTCCGTCGCGGTGCTCGGCGTGGACGAGTTCGCGCTACGCCGCGGCCTGGACGCGTCGTCGCCGGACTGACCCTCGAGTACAAACTCCGGCGCGGTCGAAGGCGCCGTCAACCGGGTCAAGCAGCTGAAAGCCGCGATGTACGGACGCGCCAAACCCGACCTGCTCCGCAAACTGATACTGCTCTCGCGTGAGAACACTTTCCACCCGCGACGTCGGCTGAACGCGCTACTTGAGCGGCATCGTCGTCGACGAGCCCGGCCAGCACGGCCGAGCCATGCCTGATCGAAGCATCGTGCACCTTCGCGGCCACCGGCCACAAGATCGAATCCACGCCGGCATCACGGAAAGTGCGCCAGAACCCGCTCGATGGCACTGATTTGCCACGCTATTTGACACCGCGTGTGCGGCGAACGCGCTTACTCGCTTGGCCCGTCGTGCCAAAACCATCGAGCGTGAAAGACGACAGGTTCGAGCGGCGACGATGCGGTACTGCCCCGCGCGGATGGAGTTGTCAGGGCGAGAGACGGTTGACCTGTCTAGCATCTTGCTGATCGCGGTCACGTCTTGGTGCCGCATACCGCATCGATGGAGGCCCTGGTATGGGCGAGCCGGTCCCTGTGAGTCGTCAGCGGCAGGTGCTGGTCGCGATGACGTTGGCCAACGCGATGATTCTGGTGGATCAGACGGCGGTGCCGTTGGCGCTACCGGATGTCATGCAGACCTTCGGAGCAATGCTTGAAACCTGTGGATGGGCCGATGCGAGCGTCGTGCCGGCTCTGAGCAGCGGGGAGGACGTACCTTCCCGATAGTCCCCATGCAGGTCCTCAAGCAAGGCCAGCGGTCCAACGCTGGTCGGGAAGGTACG
>DATDBV010000165.1:0-15660 GCA_036524715.1 Nakamurella sp.
GACCACCGTGGCCTTCTTACCCAGATCCACAAGAGCAGCTTTCTTGAACTGCTGGTGTGGATGTCGGCGCGGGGACGGTGACCTCTCCCGCAGTTCCAGCACCGCCGATTCGACGATGCCATCGGGCCAGATTGACTGGCACGGATCCCAGGTAAACGGCCCGCGGGCCAACTTCGTTGACAACCGGCAAACCGCCTCTTTTGCCATTCAAGAAGGCGCGCGCAGGTCAACGGCCCTGCGGTGAGCCAACTTATCTGTCGGCTCAACAGGCTCTTCCGAGCGGCAATACGCAGGTCGGCACGCTGGCCGCCGAACTCGGATACGGCTCCGAGAGCGCCTTCAGCGCGGCCTTCAAACGCGAGGTCGGCGAGTCGCACCTACGCTTTCGGCGCCGCATCAGCCACGGCTCGTACCTACCGTCCGCCATCGCGACGCTCGGTGAGCGTGCCGCCGGTTGTCTTGCTCGAGGGCGGTGCGCGCGCCGGCTGGAATCCCCGGCGGTCACCCCGAACGAGAGCGGATGGCGTCGCCGTTCGGGGAGTCCGTCGCCGACCCGCTCACCCGAAGGGTCGCTGGTCAGGCCTGCACCACCATGCAGTGGGACTTCATGACGTCCGCCTGCGCCGATGTCAGTTCCACCATCTGTGGCCCGGTGTTGCACTTGCCGAAGATCACCGTCGGACCGTGCATGACGTTGTTCTCGTCCGATTCGTGACCCAGCCCGAGGTAGTGGCCGATCTCGTGGGCGACGCCGATCCCGGTGAACTGCGGGTCCTCGGCCAGTTCCAGCACGCAGCCGGACATGGCGAACAACGAATCCTTCGAGCAGGGACCGTTCTTCGGCGATCGTCCGACGAGGGCGCCCATGGTCTGCACGGCGAACAGGTCGATGGCGCCGGGTCGGCCGCTGAACTCGATCGTCAGCAACAGCGCCTCGAAGATGGTGGAGATATTGGTGAGGTTGCCGGCCTGCTCGGGCGTGATCGTTCCCCATTCCAGCCGGCGGATGCCGAAGTCCCGCTGTTGCCAGATGTCGCGGGCGACCTGCACCGCGTACTGCAGCTTCGCGGCTTGGGCCGGGGTCACGTCCCCGGTGAATCCGGGTTCGTGTCCGACCAGGAACAGCACGAGGTCGATGCTCGGCCCCGAGACGGTCTCCAGGTGGCGCTTGAGGGAGCGTTTCGTCGGTATCGCGGCGGTGCCGACGAAGGGCAGCACGGCGTCGCCGTCCAGCGCACCGAACAGCAGGCCATCGTCGTCGCGGTGGGGATATCCGAATATGTCGCTGTTGATCGACAGGTCGCCGCTGCGGGCCAGGTGCTGCGCGGCGATGCCGCGAACGCTGAGGGTGGTCACCGTCGCGTCACCGTTGCATGAGCAGCACGGGCAGCAGCCCTGCGCCGGCGGTCAGGCCACCCAGGGCCTTGCCCAGCACGGTACCGGGCCGCGGGTCCTCAGGCGCGCGCGTGGCGTGCCCCTCGATGTCGGAAGTGACCAGGAGATCACCGATCTCGATCGGTCCGTCCACCGCGACCGCCCGGCAGTGCACCCGACCGACGAGCGCGACCGGGATCCTCGCCTCGCCGCGCCTTGCGCCGAGCCGCAGGGCGGTGCGAAAGTCGCCGGCCCCGGAGACCACGCCAACCACCCGCCGGTCCGCCGCCACGGTCGCCGCGGTCACCTCGTCCGGCCCCGTCGCGATCACCACGGTGCCGGCCGCGATGGGCGCGTCGGACGCGAACTCTTCCGCGAGATCCGCTCCCATCAGTTCGATGTCGCCCGTCGCGCCGTTCAGGTGGATCCGGTCCACGCCGGCCTCGTCGCGCACGATCAGATCGCCCTCGAGACCCTCGCTGCCGAGGAACAGCTCGGCGGTCTCACCGTTCATGGTCATGGCGTTGCGGCCGAGTGCGTCCCGCACGACCAGGTCGCCCTCGAGCCCCTGTGCGCCGATGGTGACCGTGGCGTGCTCGCCGTTGATGCGCACCGCCTCCCGCGCGAACACGTCGCGAACGATGAGATCACCCTCGACGTTGCCGCCCCCGATGTAGACCGACGCGGTGCCGCCGTCCACCCGGAAGGCGTCGAAGCCGTTGCCGTCCTTGACGACCAGGTCGCCCTCGTTGCCGGTGCCGCCGATCGTCACCACCGAATTCGCGCCGTTCAATCGGATCGCGTCGCGACCGAGCTGGCCGCGGATGACGACCTGGCCGGGCTGCTCCCCGTCGGAATCGTCCTCGGCGCCGACGGTCAGAACGCCCGTGCCGGCGTCCATCCGCATCTGGACGCGCTCGAAGTCGTCCTGCACCACGAGCTTGCCCGCATGTCCCAGCGCGCCGGCGACGAGCCGCGCATTGCCCCCATCGAGATGCACGACCTCGGTTCCGTTCAGGTCGTACACCCGGACGTCACCGGCAGTGCCGGTGGCGCCGACGTCGATGCTGGCGTTGCCGCTTTGCATCTCGATCGTGGGTCCGCCGTCCTGGCTGGTCAGCGTGATCTTCCCACTCCGATCCGTGGATCCCACGATCAGCTCGGCGTCACCGGGTTCGAACGTCAGGACCGGCGAAACGGCCCCACCACCATTGCCCCGGCGGATGATCACCCGGCCGGTGTTGTTGACGCGCACGACGTCGGCGTCCTGCGCGTCGGTCAGCCGCAGATCGGCCTCCACCACGACGACGTCCTCGGTGAATTCGGCCACTGTCCCCCCACTGCTCGGTCACCGGACAGCGGATCCGTCAGATGTGATCGGGGGTACGCAGCGCAGGCCCGTTCGGTTCGCAACCGCTCGTCGCGGTCGGCTATCGGATCGCCGGGACTCCGAGCTGTTGAAGGAGTCCCAGTTGGTCGACCAATCCCCAATGCTCGACGATCTGGCCGCCGCGCAGCCGGACGATGTCGATGACGGTGAACCGGACCGGGCTGCCGGTCGGCGCGATTCCCATGAAGTCGCCGTGGTGCACCCCGGAGAATGCCTTGTAGGTGACCACCTTGTCGCCTTCGGCCAGCTGGTCGATGATCTCGACGCCGAAGTCGTCGAACGCCGCACGAAACATGTCGAAGATCGTCTTGACCTCGACCGGGCCGCCGGGTGCGTTCGGGAACATCGGGGTGCGGTTGACCAGGTCGGGGGAGACGATCTCGTACAGCACGTTCAGGTCATTTTGTGCCTGGTACTCCTCGATGAACCTCTTGACGATCGTCTTGTTGTTCTCGCTCATGATCTCTCCCGGGTGCCGTGCCGCGTTGTCCTGACCCGAGTCAGGATCGTGGACGGCAACCCCGTTCGCGTGGGTAGAACTACCAATCTTCGGGTCAGGTGAGCAGGCCGTGGGACATCGCGAACATCGCGGCCGCGGCCCGACTGGACACGCCGATCCGGGCGTAGACGTCCTGGACGTGGTGTTCCGCGGTGCGTGGCGAGATGACCAGCAGTTCGCTGATCGCCCGGTTCGACAGGCCACGGGCGACGAGTCGAAGAACCTCGATCTGTCGATCGGTCAATCCGGCCGGCCGGGTGCGGGCAGGCACCGTGCCGCCCTCGGCGGCTGCGATGACGGCCCGAACAGCGTCGTGGTCGAGCCGCCCGGCGTTCGCCTCCGCACGAAGCAGGGCCGCCGCCCGATGTGGCGGATGAGCCGGCCGCCAGGGTCGTTCGGATACCAGCGCCTGGCGGACGTCGGCCGCGCCCAACACCCGAGCCGTCATCGACAACTGGGCGGCCGTGGCGCCCCGGTGGTAGCCGGACCCGTCCAGCCGGTCGTGATGCCGGCCCGCCACCGCCGCGAGCGGCTGCAGCGGTGCGCACCGCGCGAGGATCTGTTCGCTGTGATAGGCGTGCAACCGGACCTGCATCCAGGCGTCGCTGCCCAGTGAACCCCGGTGTTCCCAGATCGCGTTCGGGACCGCCACCCGGCCGATGTCCTGCACGAATCCCACGCGTCTGGCCAGGGCGACCTGGTCATCGCCCAGCCCGAGGGATCGGCACGCACCGGCGGCAAGGGCGGACACCGCCGCCGAGTGTCCGTGCAGGAAGGGTGTTTTGAGATCGACGGTCTCGCCGAAGACGCGCAGCACCTGCTCGGTGGCGGCCGGCTCCGCCATGGCGTGCGGCCTGGGCTCGGTGGCCAGCAGGCGGTCGGAGAGGTCGCCACCGCCGGCCGGCTCCAGCAGCTGTCGCGGCCGGCGCCGGAAATCTGCGGCAATTCCGGGGTCGAGATAGCCCCCGGACCGCTGGTCGATCGCCCGGGCCGCCATCTCGGGTCCACCGACCCGATCAAAATAGACGGCGTATCCGGCGACGTTCACCAATCGGGCCACGAGTGAGATCCGTTCTCCGCGAATCCTTTTCGGGCCACCGCCGCCGTTCCACCATTCGAAGACATCGAGCAACCCGCTGCCGACGCCGTCGGGCAGGCCGATCCGTCCGGCGATGATCGACGCGGTCTCGCAATTGGCGAGCATGTAACCCTCGGTCATCCGCCGCGAGTGCAAGAGTGCGGATCGGATCGTGCGGAGCCGTTCGCCGGCCGGGGCTTCGCGGGTGATCCGGGGCAGATACGAGAAGATGATCTCGCTTTGCCGGGTGAAGTCGGTGGCCAGGCCGGCCCGCTTGATCGAGAACTCGTCGGCGAAGAGCTCGGTCACCTCGTGCGCATACGCCGTGCATCCGATGTGCTGCAGCAGGGCGGCGAAGAAGACATCGGACACCTCGGGTTCGGGACAACCGGCGCTGCGGGCCAGGTTGACGGCCACCATCGCCGTGCGCGCTGCCTCACCGATCGGCAGACCCATTCCCAGGTCCGCGACGGCCGAGAACCCGACCAGCAACTCCGCGAGCCGCACCGGCGCGCCGATCCTCCCACCCTCTCGCGGGGCAGATGCCTGGTTCACGATGGACCACAGTAGCCGTGAGCGAGCCCGGCGACGGGGCGCTCACGTCCACCGTCGCCGTCGGCGGCCGCTCGTCGGCGCGGGTCACGGAGAACGGCCGACCGGTTCTACTTGGGCGAGTCGAGCCACGGCGCCTTGAGGTCGAGGAACTCCGGCTGTCCGACCGATATGGCCGCCATCTGCTCCATCGCCTTCCGCATCTCGGGAGGTGCTTCCTTGGCCTCACCTTCGCGCGCTTCGGCCTCGGACTTGAAATAGATGACCATGGTCCACTTGCCGTCTTCGTGTCCGACCGTCACACTGCCGAGAATTTCCGGCCGCAGGGCACGCGTGTCCGGCTGATCGGCCATGATCTGCTTGGCCCGGTCCGGGTCACTCACCTGACCGGTCATGACCTGGACGAATCCGGCCGAGTCGAGATCACCGACCTCGTCGACGGTCACGTCCGTGCTGTCCTGGAAGGCCGCCTCGCCGTCGAATTGCGCGGAGGTTTCCGACCAGAACTGGTCCTGTGCCGGACGCTCGCTGTTGGCGCGGGCGGCCGCCTCCGATTCGAACCTGACCATGATGAACAACTGCCCGTCGTCGGTCACGCCACCCGTCGTGCCGAGCCAGCCCTTGGCCCCCGGTGCCAACTCCTTTGACCAGCGGTTGAACGTGCCGTCGATGGCACTGGGATCGGACACCTTGCCCCTGATGATCTGGACGAACATTTCGAGCCTCCTGCTTGTGACCTACCCGAACTGGACAATTCAACCGCTATCGGGCGTGGAACGCCACCCCTGCGGTCAGCCGGCGCCGAGTTGATCAAGGGCGGCCTGCGCGCCGGAGCTCAGCGTGACCGGGGCGGTGTCGCCGGCCTTCTGCAGGTCGATGCCCTTGGCGGCGGCACTGGCCTGGATCAGTTCGGGCTGCTTGTCGAACAGCGTCCTGGTCAGCACGCAGGCGGTGTTGGCGTCGAAGCCGTCCTTGACCAGCAGCACGTTCGGCACGCCGATCGTCGGCACCTCGGCGCCGGACTGGTACACCGACGCCGCGATGGTCGCCTGCTGGTACGCGGGGTTGATCTCCTGCATCTTAGGCAGCAGCGGGCTGATGTCCAGGAAGGTGACCTGCGCGCCCATGGTGGTGAACAGGTCGGTGATGCCCGGGGTGGGCAGCCCGCCGGACCAGATCAGCGCGTCGATGGTGCCGTCCTTCAGGCCGTCGACGCTCTTGGTCAGGTCCAGCCGCTGCGCCGAGATGTCGGTGTCCGGGTTCAGCCCGGCGGCCTGCAGCAGCCGGTTCGCGATGACCTCGGTGCCGGACTTGGGGGATCCCGTCGAGACGTTCTTGCCCTTCAGGTCGGCCAGGCCGGTCACGCCGGCATCGGCGCGGACGATCACATGCGTGTAGTTGTCGTAGATCCGGGCCAGCGCCTGCACCGGTTGCGGCTCGGTGAACGATCCGGTGCCGTTGACCGCGTCGGCGGCCGTGTCGAACAGCGAGAAAGCCACCTGGTACTGGTCGGCGACGAGCTGTTGGATGTTTTGCACCGACGCGCCGGTTTCCGCCGCGGTGGCCTTGAGCTTGCCGTCGGTGGCCGCGGCCAACTGCTCGGCGTAGGCGTTCCCCAGGGTGTAATAGACGCCGGTGGCGTTCCCGGTGGCGATGCCGATCCGGGTGTCCGTGTCGATCGAACAGGGGACCGCGGCGCCGGCGGAAGCGCTGGTGGTGGCGGCGGTCTCGGTCTGCCGTCCACCACAGGCGGTGCCGGCCAGGACGAGCACCAGGGCAGCGGTGGCGGCGAGTGTGCGACGGTGGGACATCAGCTCTCCTCGGTTGTTTCGGTTGCGGACAGGTGGTTGCGGAACAGAACGGCGGCCACGACGGCGACCGCGAGGGCCGCGCCGAGTGCGGTGGCGATGGGGTCGAGCCAGAGGATGATCAGCGCGGCGACGGCGGCGGTGATCCGTTCCGGCCGGCCGGCCGGACCCAGACCGGGCACCCAGCCGCCGACCGCGACCGACAGCACGGCGACCCCGAGCGCGGAGGCGAGCAGGGCGTAGACGACCTGGCCGGGTCCGCCGATGCCGAGCAGACCCTCGCCGGCCGGCGAGAGCACGAACACGAGCGGCACCAGGAAGGCGGGCAGGGTATACCGCAGCGTCTGCCACATGGTCGGGATCACCCTGCCGCCGGTGATGGCGGCCGCCGCGACCGCGGCCAGCGCGGTCGGCGGGGTGGCCTCGGACAGCACCGAGAAGTAGAAGACGAACATCGCCGCCGCCGGTGCCGAGATGCCCAGGCCGATCAGGGCCGGGCCGATGATGACCCAGCCGATGATGAACGAGGCGGTGACCGGCACGGCCAATCCCAGCATCACCAACGCGACCGCGGCCAGCACCGCGGTGAGCGCGGCCACCACGATCGGGTTGTCGCTGACCGCCTGCGCCCCGTCGATCAGCAACGAGGCGGCCTGCGGACCCAGGCCGGTCTTCGTGGAGACCGCGGTGATGATCCCGGCGGCCGCGCACACCGCCGCGATCGGCAGGATCCCGCGCACGCCCAGGGCCAGCGCCGCCACCAGCCGGCGCGGGGTGATCCGGTGGCGGCGGTCCAGGAACGACAGCGCCATCGCGACGACCGTGGCGTAGATGACCGCACGGGTGGCGCTCAGCCCCATGGCCAGGAACAGCACGATCACCACCAGCGAGGACAGGTGGTAGCCGTAACGCGCCAGCAGCCGCCACGGCGACGCGGACACGGGCTCGACCGGCCGCGCACCGAACCGGCGGGCGTCGATCTCGACGGCCAGCAGGATGCCCAGGTAGTACAGCAGGGTCGGAATGCTGGCCCAGATCAGCACCTGCAGGTAGGACACCTCCAACAGCTCGGCGATGATGAACGCGGCGGCCCCCAGGGTCGGCGGGGACAGGATCGCGCCGACCCCGGCGGCGGCCAGCATGCCGCCGGCCCGGTCGGCCGGGTAGCCGGCCCGGCGCAGGATCGGCCAGGTCACCGCCCCGACGCTGACCGTGGTCGCCGCGCCGGATCCGGAGACCGTGCCGAGCAGGAATCCGGACGCGACGGCCGTCCGGCCGGCCGCGCTCCGCGACCGCCGGAAGGCGGCCACCGACAGGTCGACAAAGAAGCCGCTGGCGCCCGAGAACACCAGCACCGCACCGTAGATGGTGAACAGCACGATGTACGAGGCGGCGACGTCCAGCGGGGTGCCGTAGAAGCCGCTACCGGAGTTGTACAGCGCATCCACGATCTGGTCGAAATCCAGCCCGGAGTGGGCGATCGGCCACGCGGCGGGCAGGAACCCGCCGTAGTACGCGTAACCCAGGAACGCCACGCAGACCAGCGGCAACGCCCAGCCCGTCGTCCGGCGGCACGCCTCCAGCACCACCAGCAGCAGCAACGCCCCCATCACGGTGTCGAGGCCGTCGAGCTGCGCCTGCCGGTCGAGGAAGCCGTCGTAGCCGCCCCGCATCGGCAGGATCGGGTATACGCAAACGATCGCCGCGACCGCGGCCAGGGCCCAGTCCGGGACTCTGGGTCCGGTCTGCGGCGGACCGGGGCCCTTGCGTCCCCACCGCCACCAGATGGTGCGCAGGGTCGCCGGGTAGGTCAGGAAAACCAGCGGCAAGGTCCCGGTCAAGAACCAGATCAGGTAGTACTGGCTGCCCGCGGGCAGTGGCGCGAACACCTGCCAGATCACCAGGAGGGCGACCGCCACCGCCACGGCGTCGACCAACCGGGACGGCCACCCGGCCAGCGCCCGACCGGGTCGTTCGCCCTCGAATTCCGAGGCCAGTACCTCGGGTTTCATCTGCTGCATTTTCGGCCCCCCGTGCCCGCCGCGTGACTCACGCCCCCATGCGCGCACCTCCGACAACCGGACGCTATCGCACATACCCGACCACGAGGCAACACCATTTCTGCTCGACTCTCGCCTGCTGAGTCGGTGGGACGCGCCGGTGACGGTTCGTGCCGGGACGGTCCAGGACCCGGACGCCGGATTCGGCCGATCCGGGCACGAGGGTCGTGAGCAACTCTGCCGAGAGGAGCCGATCCCCGCCGCGCGGCCGTTTCCTGCGCGGGCCTTCTGGGATGACATGGGTTCGGCCGCCGGCGGCCGTCGGAATGGGCCCATAGGTCGCTGCGGCGGGGATCTTCGCCAGTGAATCCGGCCCGATCGGCGTCGTCGGATCGGCGTCGTCGGATCGGCGTCGTCGGATCGGCGGTGCCGGAACTGCGGGAGAATTCACCGTCCCCGTGCCGACATCCGCACCAGCAGTTCAAGAAAGCTGCTCTTGTGGATCTGGGCAAGACGGCCACGGTGGTCGCGGGACCCAGCCGCGCCCAGCAGGCCACACCACGCGATCTCCCGAGCTCAAGGATCATGATCCTGGGCCGACCATGCCGACAAGGTCACCGAACGGGCCGCATTCGATGGCAACGGGCCGACCTGCGGGTCCGGGACAGCAACTGTCCCGGCCTGGCCATCGTGACCAGGACGGCCCCAGCGTCTGCGCCATTGCTCGGTCAGCGGTTTCGGCACCCCCAGATCGCCGTCGAACCGACCATCAGCGTCGGTGCGCCTCCGTCGAAGGTGAGGTGCAGGTCGATCGCTCGACGACGGATTGGGCGCGTGTCACCCGTCCCGGAAATCCGGTTGGTTCCCGTTTCGGACACGCCCATCCTGACCGATGGTGGTATTGCTGGCCCGCGATGCGGATGGGGAGTGGCGAGGTGACGAGTGGTCGGCCATTCGACGACGCCCGCTCAGGTTCCGTCCTCCGCAACAACGCCGCATTCCGCCGGCTCTGGGCTGCCCGAACCATCTCGGCGTTCGGCGATTCGCTCGGACTCGTCGCGTTGATCGTGTTCCTCGCACAGAACGACGTAGGAGTTGCGTTCGCAGTGGCGGGTTTGCTCCTGGTCGGCGAGTTCATCCCGTCCTTGCTGGGTCCACTCGCCGGGGCGCTGAGCGATCGGTTCGACCGCCGTCGGGTCATGGTGCTCAGCGAACTGGTCCAGGCGATGGCGATGCTGACGATCGCCATCACCCTGCCGCCGATCCCGGTCCTGTTCGTGCTGGTCACCGTCCAGGCGGTCGCTGCTCAGGTGCTGCAACCGGCGGCCCGGTCGGTCATCCCGGCTCTGGTCGCCGACCGACAGCTGGAGTCCGCGAACTCCGCGATCGGGTTCGGCGTGAACGGGATGGAAGCCGTCGCCCCGTTCGTCGCCGCCGCCCTGCTCCACATCGTCGGTATCCGGACGGTGCTGCTGATCGACGTCGCGACCTTCCTGCTCTCGGCGGTGCTCCTGGCCGGACTCCGAACCGTGCCCCACCCCGACGTTCGGGACGGCCCACGGCCGGGGATCCTTGCCGACGCGATGATCGGCGTCCGGTTCATGATCGCCAGCCCGCTGATCCGGGTCGTCGGGCTCTGCTTCGTGGCCGTCGTCGTCTGTAACGGCGTCGACGACGTCGCCCTACTCTTTCTGACCCGGGACGCTCTGCACACCAACGCGTCCGCCGTCGGTATTCTTTACGGCGCGGTCGGTGTCGGCCTGCTCGGCGGGTACCTGTTGCTCGGTCGCCGGGGCGCCCGCACCTCGATGGTCGTGCTCTTCCTGCTCGGCTGCGCGGTCAGCAGCCTGGGGAACCTGCTCACCGGGCTGGCCTGGTCCATGGCCGTCGCGTTCACCCTGCAACTACTGCGCGGGGTGGGTCTGAGCGCCATGGACATCGGGGTCACCACACTGTTCCAGCGCGAGGTGCCGGCGGCCATGGCCGGCCGGGTGTTCGGCACGCTCTACGGCGCGGTCGGCGCCGGCGCGGCCATCTCCTACCTGGCCGGAGCGGCACTGCTGGAGACAGTCGGCCCCCGTGTCACCTTCATTGTCGCCGGCGGCATCGGACTGCTGTGCACGGCCATCGGCGCCGTCCTGTGCCGGGTGCAACCCGGGTCAGCGCCCAGATCGCCGATCGGGGAACAATGACGCAAATGGCGCGTCGACCACCACGCCACCGACGAATTCCGGGGACGCCCGGATTTCCGGCGTGGACCTGTCCGGCGCCACTTCCGGGACTGCTGCCTGTGCGGCGTCAAGATCGTCGACTCGGACTCGACCGAGGTGGCGCTGTCCGGTGTCGTCGCCCACGCGCGGATCAACGATGTCGACGTCACCGTCTACTGCGGCACGATCGCGCGGACGACGAGTGGGTCGCTGGTCGAGCTGCTGCGTCACCTGGTGTTCGCCACCGACGCCTGGTGCTGCGGGTTGTTGAGCGAGCCGGCGCCGACGGACCGGTCGGGCCAGGACCGCGGGCGATCAGGATTGATGTTGGCGCTGGAGCAGGCAGGATTCGATGTCGCCGTCGTATCCCTGGTGGAACGAGCCGATTCGCTGGTCGGCGGTCCCGTGACTGCCGACGTTGTCCGACATGCTCGCGAGGAACGATGCGATCTCATCGAGGTCGCCCGCCTCGATCTGCAGGTACCCGTCCTGGGCGGCCTTGGAAAGGGTAGCACCGGCGAGGCAATCGGCTTGAAGTTCCACTGCGGGACCGACATCGGCCGGGACGGCGGCACCTTCGGCGTCATGCTGGAACCGAGCCTGCGCGGCGTGACCGAACTCGTGGGCGACGGTCACGTAGAACGCTCCATCTCCGACGCCCCCGCCCATCCGGAAGAGTTGCATATCCCATGAAAGAGTGCCCGTGCCGGCCAGGGCGCTCCCGCAGAATCCGGCATTCGGTCCGCTGTCGACGGGTTGTCCGCCGCAGTCGGGGACCCGACCGGTGGTCGAGTCGTAGAAGCCGTCGCCGTTGTACAGCTGCGGCGTCCACCATTGGATCGGATTGCCCTGCTTGTCCTGCCAGGTCCCGAACAGATCGACCCAGTACTGGTTGACGACATCGAACGCCTGGGTGACCTCGGCCCTGATCTGGGTCTCCGTGTAGTAGTGCGGCTCGCTGGTCGATTCGGATGTTGCCTCCCGATCCGGAGTTGCCGGCGATGCGGTGGCTGTCGCAGTAGCCGTCGTGGTCTGCGTTCGAGTGACCGGCGGCGGCGCCGATTCCGTCACGGTGGTCGTGGCGCTGATTGTCTCCGGTGTTGGTGGTGGCGCACTTGTCGTGCGTGCAACGGTCGCGCCGGCCGCCGCGAGAGGGGTGCCGGCGACACCGGCACACCCACCCAGCATGACGGCCAGCGCGGTCGTGGCGGCGATCCCAAGAAGTGCCCTGGTCAGCTGGGCAGAGCGGTCGCGCATGGAGGCATACCTGGCATTCTGTGATTCGTCGTCGTGGGTTGGCTCAGCTGTCGTATTACCTGCGTGCGGGGCGTCCAGCGAAGGCCGTCACGAAGGTCAGCTCGTTGAAGCGACCCGGCGCGGCGCGGTTCCAGACTCCGAGCCATCGGCAGGCCCACGTGCCACACGACTAGAACTCATCGTAGTCATTGCGCGGCCGACATGGCGGCGATCGCAGGCAATCGGGGGAAGAATCATCCAAAAGGGGCGACCGTGCCTTACACACTGGTATGCGGATGGGAGTCAGCCAGCCGCCACCCAGCGTTCCTCCACGAGGCCCGCGCATTCGCCGAATCGATCCACCGGTGCCTCCGTGCATGACCTCGCTTCGCATCGACGACGATCTGGTCGTCGGGGGTCGGGGTGGCCAAGTCGGCCGCGGCGGACGTTGCAGGCACCGAGCAGGATCGCCGCCCCCGCCGGCAGCGCACCAGGGCGAACAGATGTGGTCGTCGTGGGCTCAACGGTGAACCCTTCGAAGCAGCCTGGCTGAACCGGATCTCGCCGGCCGGGAGTCCGAACAACGACGCCGCCTGCGAGGTCAGGATTGGGACCCGCACCCGACCCGCCGTTCGTCAACCAGGTCTGAGATCGGCCATAGTCGGATCAGAAGCCAGACTCGGTCATTTGCCTTCGACGTCTCGGCCGGCCCGACACGAACGCCCTGCCGACACCGACACCGGTCGTTCGGGGTGCTGGTCGATCGGCCAAGGCACGAACCAACCCGGGCGGTGCCGGGTCGGTGTTGCGGTCGTACCGCCGGACGGCGGGTCCGGCCGGCCCGCCGGCTATTTCGCCGACCGCAGCTTCGCCAACTCCGGCGACGCCCGCTCCGTCGGCGTCAGGCTCTCCAGGACCGCAAAGCGGAGATCGCGGGCGGACTGGACGGCACCGAGCGCGAATGCCCGGAACTCCGTGGGATCCAGGTCGCCCTTGGTCGGCGAGACGACCTGCGTCCGCAGGGATCCCACACTGGTGAAGCACTGGTGAACGAACCGCGACGTGCGGGTGCCGAGCTTGGCCCGGCCCGCCTCCTGCAGACCGTCGCTGATCGCCGCCAGTACCTGCGTCGCCCGATCGCGCAGGCGCTGATTCCGGTTCTGGTTGGTCGCCTGCATCGGATTTCGATGCTCGTTGAGTTCCTGGCTCGAGGGGAGGTCCACGATGTGGGCGTCAGGGCTGATCTTGTTCGTGCCGCGCATGTGCTCCAGTTGGGCGCGGATCGCGCCGACGTCGGCCACGCCCTTGAAGAAGATGAAGACGCTGCGGCCGCGGTGTTCACCGATCGTCCGCTGGTAGGTGACATTCACCTCGATGAAGCTGACGTTGGCCGCCCACTGGCCGAGGGCGGTCATGATGTCGGGCTTCTTCGCGGTGCTGCTGATTCCGACGATGGCCAGTCCGACGTCGGTGTTGGTCCGGGGCACCATGCGGACGGCATCGACCGGGGGCGAGTCGATGGCGATCTCGCGCGCCCGGTAGGCATCTCGGCCCGCCTTGGCCTGCGCGGATTCCCCCTTGATGTGCTTGGGAATGAATTCGACCTGCCCGAGGTCCTCGATCTCGAAGATGTCCTCCATCGCCGCTTCGCTGTGGGCCTCGGTGTAACCCGTCTGCGGGAGCCGGGCGAGATCGACCTTCACGATCCCGAACGGCGAATCGTACGTTCCTCTGGACGTCGACGTCGCCAGCTGGTCGGAGGTGGTGGCGGACAGGAAGCGGCCGTAGCCCCGAATCTGCCCGACCACCTTCTCTGGGTGCGCCAACAGCTCGCCGGCCGTGAAGTCCGGCCCGTAGTCGGAGGCCTCCTTTCCGGAGATGGGCTCGTCCGGCCCCATCTTCGTCGGCATCGATTCACCGCCGAGGATCGCGATGGCGTCCTCGTACCGGATCGCCCTGGTGGCGAATCGAGGGGTGTACCGGTCGTACCGGTCCTTCACGAACTCCTGACCGGACGAGATATCGACATAGATCGCCGACCCGTCGTCACGGAAGGGGACGTGGGCCTGTCGGAAGCGGGCGTCGCCGAAATACAGGACGCCGAGATCGTAATCGTGCCCGTTGAACCCCATTGCGCGGATCGTGTGCGTCTCGGTGTCGTCGTCCTCTTCGATCTCGATGTTCAGCCCATACCTGTCGGCCAGCACGCCCACCACCCGGTCGACCTCCGACCTGGCCCGTCGGTGGATCGTGACGATGTTCTGCTCGTGTTCGTACACGCGCTTGTAGCGCAGTCCGGCGTCCAGCTTGTCCAATTGGTCGGCCGAGATGGCGTTCCTGCCGAAGGCCGCGATTTCCCTGGGGGAGAACACTTCCTGCAACACCGTCAGCTGTCGTTGGTTGACGTTCCGCTGACTGATCGAGTCGGTGATGGCACGAAGGGTCTCGGGAATGGCCTTGAACTCCTGCGCGACGATGCCGTCGAGCATGTCCAGATCCGCCTTGGCCTCGGCCCGGACCTGCTGCATGAGCTCACCCAACCGCCGCCGCGCCTGCTTGATCGTCAGGGGGGCCAACGGGTCTCGCGGAGTCTCCGTGAAGGCATACTCCTCGGCGTCCTCGCGGGTCTGGTGCTCCTGATCGCGTTGAACCTGGAAGCGCGCCCCAAGGGGTGGCGACAGTCCCGCCGCCGTCCATTGCTCCGCGGTCTGCCAGCCGCCGTAGTGGCCGCCGTCGTTCCGATGTCGATAGAGGTCGTCCGCCCCAGTGCCGGCCTTGGCCAACGACACCTGCCAGAAGCGGCCTTCCAACTGGACGTCCTGCTCGTACCTGGTCGATGTGTCGTCCTCGTCCGTCCGGCTCCATCTGGCCTGGAGCACCGGCGTCCCGGTATTGCGGTGAGCCGACACCGGTCCGCTCGGCAGCGGACCGGCCCCGGCGGCAACCGCTCCCATGGTGTCGGCCTCGTGCTCGAGGCGTTCGTCGTCGTTGACCTGACGACCGTCAGCCAGCCGGGTCGACGGCCGGACCCGGCCCTGCATCTGCTGGACGACATGCCAGGCCTCGTGCGGCAGATGCTGTTCCTGGCCCGGCGCGAGGTGAATATCCGTGCCGTGGGTGTAGGCCAGCGCTTTGATCAGGCCGGGTCGCGGCGAGTCGTAATGGACCGTGACGTCGTCCATCGACCGCCCGACCGAACGTTCCATGCCCTCCCTGAGCGCGTCGGGCAGACCCGTCCGGTTCGGATATCGCCGGACCGCGGCGGGCTGACCCGCAAATTCGCATTCTCTCGGATCAGCGGTCCGCCGGACGAGAGCGGCGATCGCGCTTGGCGGATCGTCGGGTCCGGCGCCCGCGGCTCGTTGCCCGCCACGGACGTTCGTGCGCACCCCGACGGGGTCGGTCCGGCCCGGACCGTCGCCGTGGGAATCAGGGATCAGGAGCAGGCCCGAAACGGCAACGGCCGCCCACCCCGAGTCGGCATGGCCATCGGGTTTCTCCGCGGTCGGTTCC